>NZ_JBSREH010000033.1:0-154879 GCF_055145905.1 Modicisalibacter sp.
TCTGCCCTTCCGCTGGATCACAGCATCGGGGCATGTAGCGCTCTTCAGTGCGGGCCGACCTTCTGCGGGTCGTGTCTCCGTGTCCTTCGCGGTGTAATGGAATTACAGACACGTATGCGAAAGTGACAGATTCAGCGTTCGAAGATACCGCAAACACTGCAATCTGCCAATTATGCTTAATCTGGAAATATTTTCCAAACAAGCCGTTGTGTTGCAATATTAGCCACTTGCAGACTTCGCGCCACGGCCACGTCTGCCTTGTGTAGCACGACTACCGGGAAGCTTACCGCGCCACCGCCAGGCATTGACGGAAATAGGCCCAGTCGAACGCCGGGCCGGGGTCGCTCTTGCGCAGCGGCGCGATGCGCGCATGAGAGGTAATGCGCGTGTCGTCGAGCGCCGGATAGGCCGCCACCAACGACCGGGTCACCTCGGCGAGCCGGCGGTACTGACGCTCCCGATAGGGGGTGATTTCATCGCCCTCCAGCTCGATGCCGATGCTGAAGTCGTTGAGCTCGACGCGTTCGCGCGTGCCGTCGAACCAGCGCGAGCGTCCCGCATGCCAGGCACGCTGCTCGAACGGCACGAACTGCACGCACTCACCATCGCGACGGATCAGCAGATGCGCCGACACCCGCAACGCGGCGATATCACGGAAGGCCGGATGCGCCTCGGGCGCGAGGCGGTTGGTGAACAGCCGCTCGATGGCATCGCCGCCAAACTCGCCGGGTGGCAGGCTGATGGAATGCAGCACCAGCGCCGAGATTTCCCCATCCGGTCGCGCGTTGGCGTTGGGCGAAACCACCCGCCGCACCGTTGCCAGCCAGCCAGCCTCGATTCTCACACCGCCTCCCCTGCCGTAGTCCGGCCGCATTGCCTATAATGGCCGCATTGTCGCACACCGGAGAGCCAGACCCGCCATGCACTATCATGAGGCCCTCGCCGAGGAGATCCGCACCAGTACCGCACGCCTGCTTGCCGAGGACGTCGGACCGGGTGATATCACGGCGCAATTGATTCCCGAACGCCAGTGGGCTCGCGCCCGGGTGATCACCCGCGAGGCGGCCGTGCTGTGCGGCGTGGCCTGGGTCGACGAGCTGTATCGCCGGCTCGACCCCCGAGTCAACCTCACCTGGCACGCCGCCGACGGCGACCGGCTCGAGCCCGACCAGGTGTTCGTCGAGCTGGAAGGCCCCGCCCGCAGCCTGATGACTGGCGAGCGCGCGGCACTCAACCTGCTGCAGACGCTGTCCGGCACCGCCACCCGCGCGCGGGCCTACGCCGACCGGGTCGCCGACACCGGCGTGCGCCTACTGGACACGCGCAAAACCCTGCCGGGGCTGCGCCTGGCACAGAAGTACGCCGTCACCTGCGGCGGCTGCCACAATCATCGCATCGGGCTCTACGACGCCTTCCTGATCAAGGAGAACCACATCGCCGCCTGTGGCGGCATCGCCGCGGCGGTGCGCGAGGCGCGCAACATCGCCAGCGACCTGCCGGTGGAAGTGGAAGTGGAGAATCTAGAGGAGCTGGACCAGGCCCTGGCGGCCGGCGCCGATGTGGTGATGCTCGACAACTTCTCGCTCGACGACCTGCGCGAGGCGGTGGCGCGCACCGCCGGGAAGGCGACGCTGGAAGCCTCGGGCAACGTCAGCGACGCCACCCTCGAGGCGATCGCCGCCACCGGTGTCGACTGCATCTCGATTGGTGCGCTGACCAAGGACGTCAAGGCGATCGATCTGTCGATGCGCGTCGAGCACGTCGAGAGCCGCTAACGCGGCTCGTCCGGCACCGCATCAAGTTCACGAACCATGCGCACCCGGGGCAAGGACTCCCCCTGGCGCTCGACCCATTCGTCACCCAGGCGCCGCCAGCCGCGGCGCACCAGGCCGTCGGCCAGCACCAGGCTGGCCTCGATGGTCACCCGGGTCAGGCCTCGCTCGCGCAGCAGCGCTTCGCCAAGCGCGAGCAGGCGTGCGCCGATGCCCCGGCGTGCCAGCGACGGCCAGACATAGAGCGTCACGATGCGCCCCTCCGCGACGTCGAGCTCGCAGAAACCCACGCAGCGCCCGTCGCACTCGGCGACCAGCGTGGCATGCAGCGCCTGCCGCGCCGACCAGGCGCTGGCCTCGCGGGGCAGCGCACTGACCCAGGCCTCGCGCTGGGCCAGCGTGTAACGACTGGCCGCGCCCTGCATCACGGCATGATGGAAGACCTCGGCCTGGTCCGCCGCGTCGCGGGGCAAGGCCTCGCGAAAACGAATCCGTTCATCCATGGCTTGCTCCTCGCCGGCCGGCGCCGGCTGACTTCATCCCCCCGCAGGCCAAACACCGCTCGTCGACGGACGCAGCGGCGGGCATAATGACACCATGCACGATCATCCCCCTGCCTCGTCCGACGCCTTCACGCTGACACCCATCGGCCGCATTGTCAGCGACTATCCCGACAAGTTCGGCATTCCCCGCCAGCCGGGGCTGGCGCCGGAGGCCCGCGGCCGGCTCGAACTGCTGCCGCCGTTCAACGACCCGCTGACGGTGCGCGGCCTGGAAGACGTCAGTCACCTGTGGCTGACTTTCGTCTTCCACCGCAGCCCCGAGCGCTGGACGCCGCTGGTGCGGCCGCCGCGGTTGGGCGGCAACGCTCGCATCGGCGTGTTCGCCACCCGCAGCACGCACCGCCCCAACCGGCTGGGGCTGTCGCTGGTCGAGCTCGCCGGCATCGACACCCGCGACGGCGTGACCCTGCACCTGCGCGGTCACGACCTGGTCGACGGCACCCCGGTGCTCGACATCAAGCCCTTTCTGCCCTGGGCCGAATCACCGTCCGAGGCACGCGCCGGGTTTGCCCCGGCCCCGCCCGCCCGGCTGCCGGTACGCTTCAGCAACCGTGCCGCCGGCCAACTGGCCGGGCGCGTCGACGGCGACTCGCTGCACCGGCTGATCGCCCAGATACTTGCCCAGGACCCCCGCCCCGCCTACCGGCGCGGCGCCGAGGCACGGCGCTACGGCGTCCCGCTGCGCGACGTCGATGTGCGCTTCCGGGCCGTCGAAGACGGTGACGGCGGCGGCGTGACCCTCGAGGTGCTCGAGATCGTGCCGCTGGCCACGCCGCGCCCCTGAGGCGCCGGGGTCAGTCGAAGGCGATGCCCAGCCGGCGGCCGACTTCCTCGTAGGCCTCGATCACACCGCCCAGCCCCTGGCGGAAGCGATCCTTGTCCATCTTCTCGAGGGTCTCGGCGTCCCACAGGCGGCAGCCGTCGGGCGAGAACTCATCGCCCAGCACGATCTCGCCGTGGAACAGGCCGAACTCCAGCTTGTAGTCGACCAGCAGCATGCCGCCGTCGAGGAACAGCTGCTTGAGCACCTCGTTGACCTTGAAGGTCAGCTCCTTCATTCGCGTCAGCTGTGCCGCCGTGGCCCACCCGAAGGTAGTGGCCAGCGACTCGTTGATCATCGGGTCGTGCTGGGCATCGTTCTTGAGGAACAGCTCGAAGGTGGGCGGATCGAGCACCATGCCCTCCTCGACGCCGAGGCGGCGCACCAGGCTGCCGGCGGCGCGATTGCGCACCACGCACTCGACGGGAATCATGTCCAGCTTCTTGACCACGCACTCGGTGTCGGACACCAGGCCGTCGAAGTGGGTGGGCACCCCGGCCTCGGCCAGCTTGCCCATGATGAAGGCATTGAACTTGTTGTTGACCAGACCCTTGCGCGCCAGCGATTCCATACGCTCGCCGTCGAAGGCGCTGGTGTCATCGCGGAAATGCAGAATCAGGCGGTCGGGGTCGTCGGTCCGGTAGACCGACTTGGCCTTGCCGGCGTAGAGCTCGTCGCGTTTTTCCATGGGGGAAGACCCTCCGAAGTGAGGCGAAAAACCAGGGCGGGGCGTCACTCGCGACGCCCCGCCGATCCGTTGGCAGCGTTACACGGCCCGGTCGCCCGAAGGATACCGTTCATGCCACGTCCCGCCAGTCGAAACCATGCGCCTGGGCGGCCACGGTCAGCCGCCCCGTGTCGCCGTCGAGCAGCGGCTCCAGCGCTTCCCGAGCCAGCTCGGGACGATTGTTCTGCTCCGACAGATGGGAGCAGACGATGTGCTGCAGCCGGTCCAGCCCCAGCCGCCCGAGCAGCCGGCTCGCCTGGGCGTTGGCCAGGTGCCCCCAGTCGCCGCCGACCCGCCGCTTGAGGCTCGGCGGATAGGGCCCGTCGGCGAGCAGGCGCGGGTCGTGGTTGCATTCCAGCACCAGCGCGTCACAGCCGCGAAAGCACTCGATCACGTGCTCGCTGGGATGCCCCAGGTCGGTGAGGATGCCCAGCGAGCGCCGATGAGCGTGAAAGCGGAACTGCACCGGCTCGCGCGCATCGTGGGGCACGGTCACCGGGTCGATCTCGAGGCCGGCGATGGCGAAGCGCGCCTGGGGCGTGATCAGGGTGTGTCGCGGCACCTCGCCGAGCCGCCGCGACAGCCAGGTGCCGGCACTGAGATACACCGGCAGGTGGTGACGCCGCGCCAGCGGCCCCACCCCGCGGATATGGTCGCCGTGCTCGTGGGTGACCAGTACCGCCGCGAGCTGGCGCGGATGCAGCCCGAAGCGGGCCAGGCGCTGTTCGGTCTCGCGCAGGCCGAAACCGCAGTCGACCAGCACGTGCGTCTCGCCGTCGCTGACCAGGGTCGCATTGCCCTTGCTGCCGCTGCCCAGCGAGGCGAAGCGCAACCGGCGCCCGGCGAGCGGGGCCGGCGTGGTGTCCACCGTCATCAGCGCAGCGTGGCGGCCACGGCGTCGAGCACCTCGCGGGCCTCGCGCTCGCCCATCGTCTTGCCGTCGGCACGGGCGACCTTGACCACGGTGCGGCCGGCGCCGGCATCGCTCAGCGACAGGCGGTAGCGTTGCGGCTGGTCACTGCTGAACCAGTCGAACCAGCCGCCGTCCTCGGCGCTCGAGCGGTAGTCGATCAGCAGTTCGCCGGCGCTGCGGTTCTGGTCGACGAGACGCCGTCCGTCGCCGGTGAAGTTATTCTCGAGCTGGTACTGCAGCTCCGACCAGGCGCGGTCCTGCGGCAGAGCCAGCACCAACTGCCACTGGCCACCGGCGTTCTGCAGGCGTACCCGCTTCTCCTGGCCGATCTGCTGGGCGGCCAGCGAAACGCCCTGAGTATCGGCGCCGGTGGCATCCAGATAACCCTTGAGCGCGGTCAGGCACTCACCGGCCTCGGACGCCGGGCCGTTGCAACGCACTTCACTGGTGGCCTCGCGCAGCCCCTGGCGCACACTCAGTTCGGCCTGGGGGGTGACGATCAGCCCCCGCGAGGCATCCTGGGTGGTGGCCGTCAACCCACGGGTCTGGACGAAGCGCTGCAGCTGCGGCCAGACGCCGCCCGGCGCCGCATTGACCAGCAGCCAGCGGTCGTTGCCCGCCTTGCGCAACTGAACGTAGGGGGCGTCGTCTTCCTCACCGCCGGCCAGCGGCTGCGGACGCGGCGCCTCGAACTCGCCGTCGGCGGCGAAGTCGTTGTTGACCTCGGGAACCGGCATGGCGTTCTGGTAGCGTCCCGCGGGCCGGCTGTCCGGCAGCTCTAGCGGGGGGGCCATCTCGGCGGCGCGATACTCGTCGTTGCGGTCGTAGTAGTAGCCGTCACCGCCGCATCCGCTGACGACCACGCCGACGGCAACGACCAGCGGCATCCATTTGAAGACGGGTTTCATGCTTCTACCTTGTTTTGCGTGGGGCCGGGTGCGACTCAATCTTCGAGAACGCCGGCGAGCTGCAGCGCCTCGCCCACGGTGGAATGGTACTTCTCGGACAGCCAGGTCAGCGGCAGACGAATGCCCTTGTCGGCATACCCCATGCGGCTCAGCGACCACTTGACCGGGATAGGGTTGGCCTCGACGCCCAGCGCCGTGTGCAGCGGCATCAGGCGCGTGTTGATCTGGTGGGCCCGCTCGGTATCGCCGGAAACCGCCGCCTCGCACAGCTCGTGCATGGCATGCGGCGCGACATTGGCGGTCACCGAGATGTCGCCGTGGCCCCCCATCAGCATGAAGTCGCAGGCGGTGGGATCGTCGCCGGAATACAGCGCGAAGCCAGTGCCCTTGAGCCGCTCGATCAGCTCCTCGGCGCGCTCCAGGTTGCCGGTAGCGTCCTTGAGGCCGACGATGTTGTCCACCTCGGCCAGGCGGAAGACGGTCTCGTTGTAGAGATCGGAGCAGGTACGTCCCGGCACGTTGTAGAGGATGACCGGCAGGTCGCCGCCTTCGGCAACGGCCTTGAAGTGCTGGTAGAGCCCTTCCTGGGTGGGCTTGTTGTAGTAGGGGCAAACCGACAGGCAATAGTCGGCACCCACTTCCTTGGCGTAGCGCGCCAGCTCGACGGCTTCGGAGGTGGCGTTGGCACCGGTGCCGGCGATGACCGGAATGCGGCCGCGAACTTCCTCGACAACGGTGCGAATGACGTCGAAATGCTCGGCGAACGACATGGTGGTGGGCTCGCCGGTGGTGCCGGCGGCGACGATGGCATCGGTGCCATTGTCGAGATGGAAGCTCACCAGGCGACGCAGCGCCTCCCAATCGATCTCGCCGGACGCTTTCATGGGGGTCGCCAGCGCGACAATGCTGCCTGTGATCATCCTGCAGTGCTCTCCTGTTGATCGGCCCGTCCGGTAGCGGCTACCGGGCCGGCGAAACCATCGTGATCGATACCCGGTCCAGAGGCCAAATGGTACTCAGGCGCTCGAGGCCTGTACAGGTCAAGCGCCACCGGCGTCAATCCACCGGGTGGCGGGGGCTTTACAGCCGAGCGCGGCTTGCGTGTAATCGCGGAGTCTCGTCCCGCCACCCGAGGAGTCCATCATGAGCGTCAGTCCCGGCCAACCAGTTCCCGATTTCACCGCCCAGGCAACCAACGACACCACCGTCACCCTGTCCGAGCTGCGCGGCAGGCAGGTGGTGATCTACTTCTATCCCAAGGACCACACCCCCGGCTGCACCACCGAAGGCGGTGACTTCCGCGACCACAAGGCCGACTTCGACGCCGCCAACACGGTGATCCTCGGCGTCTCCCGCGACGGCCTGCGCGCCCACGAGAACTTCAAGGCCAAGCAGGGCTTCAACTTCGAGCTGATTTCGGACAAGGACGAGTCCCTGTGCCGCCTGTTCGACGTCATCAAGCTCAAGAAGCTGTATGGCAAGGAACACCTGGGCATCGAGCGCAGCACCTTCCTGATCGACACCGACGGCAGGCTGGCCCGGGAGTGGCGCAAGGTCAAGGTACCGGGCCACGTCGCCGAGGTGCTCGACGCGGCCCGGGAGCTCCACGCTCAGTCCTGAAGGTCGACCTGGGGCAACGGCTGGTCCCGCTTCGCCACGCTGCGGGGCCAGGCCTGCACCAGCGCCTTGAGCAGGGTGGCCAGCGGAATCGCGAAGAACACGCCCCAGAAGCCCCAGATTCCGCCGAAGAACAGCACCGCCAGGATGATCGATACCGGGTGCAGGTTGACCGCCTCGGAGAACAGGATCGGCACCAGCACGTTGCCGTCCAGCGCCTGCAGCACGCCGTAGGCGACCACCACGTAGACAAACTGCTCGCCCAGCCCGAAGTGGAAGCCGGCCACCGCCGCCACCGGCACCGTGGCCACCGCCGCGCCGATGTAGGGCACCAGCACCGAGAGCCCGACGATCAGCCCCAGCAGTGCCGAATAGGGCAACCCGAAGAACCAGAAGGTGACGAAGGCGGTGCCCCCGACGATGGCGATCTCGATCGCCTTGCCGCGGATGTAGTTGGCAATCTGGTCATCCATCTCGTACCAGATACGGGTCATCAGGGTGCGCTTCTGCGGCAGCAGGGAGAGCGTGAAGCGAGTCAGCGACTCGCGATCCTTGAGCAGGAAGAATACCAGGATGGGCACCAGTACCAGGTAGATGATCAGCCCCAGCACGTTGCCCAGCGAGGCCAGCGACAGCGTCAGGGCACGCTGGCCCAGCTGGGTCGCCTCGCGCCCCGCGGTGGCGACCCAGCTGTCGATCTGCGCCGGGGTGATGACCGTGGGATAGCGGGTCTGCATGTGCTCGAGCCAGGCCTGGACGCTGGTGAACATGCGCGGCGTCTCCTGTACCAGATCCACCATCTGGTTCCACACCAGCGGCATGACGATCAGCGCCAGGGCCAGCAGCATGCCGAGGAACACCAGGAACACCACCAGCACCGACAGCAGTCGCGGCAGGCCGTGGCGCTCCAGCCAGCCGACCACGCCCTGCAGCATGAAGGCCAGGATCAGGGCCGTGAAGAACGGCGCCAGCATCTTGCCCAGCCAGATCACCGCCGCGAAGCCGAGCACCAGCACCAGCAGCAGGACGATCGCTTCCTCGTCGGAGAAGTAACGCTCGAACCAGGTCTTGAAGACCGCCTTCATGGTCATGCCCCGCTACCGCCCTTGCGAATCCAGTAATGATACTCGTCGTCGCGCGTCTCGCGCGCCAGCAACTCGTGGGCCCCCTGGGCGGCGAACGCCTCGAAGTCGCGCCAGGAGCCCGGGTCGGTCGCCACCACGTACAGCGTCTCGCCGGAAGCCAGGCGCGACAACGCCTGCTTGGCCTTCAGCAGGGGCAACGGGCAGCTCAGGCCTCGCGCGTCCAGCTCGTCATTCGGTTGCAGGCCCATGCCGCCTCCCGTGAGAATGGTCGAAAACGCCTCGATTTAACGGCACTTTGTACGGTGAATCAATGTCCGAGCCAGGGTGCCCATCAACGACGAGGAGCGCCATGTTGCGGCTCTTGACGACCACCCTGCTGACGGCACTGCTGGCCTCGCCGCTGCCGGCCGCCGCGGCCACGCCCTCCGGCGATGCCGCCCTGCCGACGCTGGGCGACAGCGGTGGTGGGGTTTCCAGCGACGAACAGTACCGGCTGGGACGCGCCTGGCTGCGCCAGTTCCGCGCCCAGACCCGGACCTGGCAGGACCCGATAACCCGCACCTACGTGGCCTCGCTGGTCGCCCGCCTGCTGCCCTACAGCCACGTCGGCGATCTCGACTGGACCGTCACCCTGGTGGACAGCCGCCTGCTCAACGCCTTCGCCGTGCCCGGCGGGGTGATCGGCGTCAACCAGGGGCTGTTCGCCTTCGCCGACAGCGAGGATGCCTTCGCCTCGGTGCTCGCCCACGAACTCGGCCACCTGGGGCAGGATCACTACGCTCGGCGCAAAGAGCGCGCGGAGGAAACCCAGCTGCCGACCATGGCGGCGATGCTGGCCGGCATGGTGCTGGCCGCCGGTGGTGCCGGCAACGCCGGCATGGCTGCCATGGCCGGCTCCCAGGCGGCCTTTATCCAGGATCAGCTGGCCTACTCGCGGCGCTTCGAGCAGGAAGCCGACCGCGTCGGCCTGCAGGCCATGGCCGATGCCGGCTTCGACCCGCAGGCCATGCCCGCCATGTTCCGCGCCATGCAGCGTCTGACCAGCCTGCAGGGCGGCAATCCGCCGGAGTTTCTGCTCACCCACCCGGTGACCCAGTCACGGATCAGCGATACCCAGGCCCGGGCCGACCAGCTGCCCAGCCCGCCGGAAACCGGCGACGACCCGCGCTATGCGATGATCCGCGCCCGTGCCCTGCTGGCGCTGTATGCCGACGATCCGGAACAGGCCATGGCCCGGCTTCGCGAGGGCAAGGCGCCGCCCGACGCGCAGCACTACCTGCAGGCACTGACCGCCGCTGCTGACCACCGGACCACCCAGGCACTCAATCAGCTCGATGCGCTGGCCGAGCGCTGGCCGGATCTAGCCCTGCTCCCGGCGACCGCCGCCGACGTCGCCCTCGACGCCGGGGACCGCGCCGCCGCGGCGAAGCGAGCCGACCGCCTGCTGCAGCTCATGCCAGACTACTATCCGGCGCAACTCGTGAAGGCTCGGGTGCAACTACAGGACGCTCCCGCCGCCGCCTTCGAGCGGCTGCGCGACATGAGCCGACAGTATCCCGAGAATCCGCGGGTCTTCGATCTGCTGGCGGAAGCGGCGGGCCGCAGCGGTCATCCGCTGTGGGGCATGCTGGCACGTGCCGAGGAACTGCAGCTCACCGGCCACATCGACCGGGCGATCAAGCAGCTCGACATCGCCGAGGAGGACGCCCGGCGGGCCGGGGATTTCGCCATGGCCGGCCGCTTCAAGGCCCGTCGCCGGGACTACCTGGATTACCGCACCACCCTGCAGCAGTTCTAGCGGGCGCTGTGGCAGCGATGACGCCCGAGCCGGTATCGCGACAACACCGGCTCGGGCGGGGTTCATCCGGGTTTAACGCTGGAAGTTGAGCATGCGCTCCAGCGGCTTGAGGGCGCGCTCGCGCAGCTCGGCATCGACGAATACCTCGCCGCTCAACTCGCGCAGCGAGCCGGCCAGGTTGTCCAGCGCGTTCATCGCCATCCACGGGCAATGCGCGCAGCTCTTGCAGGTCGCGCCGTTGCCGGCGGTGGGCGCCTCGAACAGCGTCTTGTCGGGCACCGCCTGCTGCATCTTGAAGAAGATGCCGCGGTCGGTGGCAACGATCAGCCGTTGCTGGGGCAGCTCCCGGGCGGCGTTGATCAGCTGCGAGGTGGAGCCCACCACATCGGCGATCTCGACCACCGAGGCCGGCGACTCGGGATGCACCAGCACCGCGGCGTCCGGATGCAGCGCCTTGAGATCGGTGATGCCCCTGGCCTTGAATTCGTCGTGGACGATGCAGGCACCGTCCCACAGCAGCATGTCGGCCCCGGTCTTGTCACGGATATAGCCGCCCAGGTGCTTGTCGGGGGCCCACAGGATCTTCTCGCCGCGGGCGTGCAGGTGCTCGATCACGTCCACCGCGATGGAGGAGGTCACCACCCAGTCGGCCCGGGCCTTCACCGCCGCCGAGGTGTTGGCGTAGACCACCACGGTGCGGTCGGGATGCTGGTCGCAGAAGGCGCTGAACGCGTCCGCCGGGCAGCCGATGTCCAGCGAGCAGGTCGCCTCCAGGGTGGGCATCAGCACGCGCTTCTCGGGCGAGAGGATCTTGGCCGTCTCGCCCATGAAGCGCACCCCGGCGACCACCAGCGTCGAGGCCGGATGACGGGCACCGAAGCGGGCCATCTCCAGCGAGTCGGCGACGCAGCCGCCGGTCTCCTCGGCAAGCTGCTGGATGGCGTCATCGGTGTAGTAATGGGCGACCAGCACGGCATCGCGCTGCTCGAGCAGCTGCTTGATCTCGTCGATGCGCGCCTCGTCCTCGGCGGCGATCCGCGTCGGGCAATAGGTGCGCGTCAGATGCTCTCGGACGAGAGCACGGGAAGTCATGGTTGTCATCGTGTCTACCACTGCGACAGGCAGGGGCTCCCCCTGCGTTCACCGGAAGCGCCACGGACGATCAGGCTCGTCCGTCACGCACCTGAAACACTGATGGTACTGCGCCGCTCCGACATTGCCCAGCCCCGGAATCCTCCCTACCCCCTCCCGCAGATCCAGGCACACGCAAAAACGCCCCGACAGCAGGGCCGTCGGGGCGTTTTCGGGAAATTCTGGTGGGTCGTGTAGGATTCGAACCTACGACCAATTGGTTAAAAGCCAACTGCTCTACCAACTGAGCTAACGACCCGAAGCGCCATAGGCGCCAGAATCGGCGGGAGTGGTGGGTCGTGTAGGATTCGAACCTACGACCAATTGGTTAAAAGCCAACTGCTCTACCAACTGAGCTAACGACCCGCCGCCGGATCGTCGGAACCGCCACCGATACGGGAGCGGATGGTGGGTCGTGTAGGATTCGAACCTACGACCAATTGGTTAAAAGCCAACTGCTCTACCAACTGAGCTAACGACCCGTCCGACAGGGCGCACATAGTACTTTCCGTGCGCCGAACTGGCAAGCACTTTCTTGATCCGATTCAGCGCTTAACGCGAATGCGGCGCACCGCGCGGCTTGCGCATCGCCCGCACCGGGCGCCGCTTGTTCTTGTCGCGGCTCCAGCGATTCTGTTCCTCGGGCGTCAGGCTCGGCACCTTGCGTGGCTCGAGCCCCGCCATGGCCGACAGGTCATCGATCTCCTCCTGGGTCAGCTCGACCCACTCGCCGGCCTTGGCCCGCTTGTCGAGGAAGATGTTGCCGTAGCGCACGCGCTTGAGGCGGCTGACCGTCAGCCCCTGGGACTCCCACAGCCGGCGCACCTCGCGGTTGCGGCCTTCCATGATCACCACATGGAACCAGGTGTTGATGCCCTCGCCACCGAACTCCTGGATATCGGTGAAGCGCGCCGGCCCGTCCTCGAGCATCACGCCCTCGACCATCGCCACCACGTGCTCGCGCTGGACGTGGCCCATGACCCGCACCGCGTACTCGCGCTCGATCTGCGTCGAGGGGTGCATCAGGCGGTTGGCCAGCTCGCCGTCGGTGGTGAACAGCAGCAGGCCGCTGGTGTTGATGTCCAGCCGGCCGATGGCGATCCAGCGCTCGCCCTTGAGCCGCGGCAGCCGTTCGAAGACGGTACGCCGCCCTTCCGGGTCCTTGCGCGTGCACAGCTCGCCCTCGGGCTTGTTGTACATGATCACCCGGCGCGGCACTTCGGCGTCGGCGCGCAGGTTGACCGGATTGTCGTCGAGGCTCACGCGGTCGCGGATCTCGACCCGGTCGCCGAGCGTGGCGACCTGGCCATTGACCTTGACGCGGCCGTCGCTGATCGCCGCTTCCATCTCGCGGCGCGAGCCCAGCCCGGCACGCGCCAGGACCTTCTGGAGTTTCTCGGTGTTGCTGTTCATGAATCGGATGACATCTCGTCTGATGAGTGATCCGCGCCGCCCGCGGCGCCATCATCGGCGTCGCTGTCTGCTGGGCGGGCGCGTGCGGCCAGGCGTGCCTCGAGATCGGCGAAGCTCAGGCCCGTCCGCGCTGACGCCGTCCCGGCGTGTGTCGTTTCGTCGGCCGTCCCGGCCGTCGGGTCGTGCATTGTGCCGGTTTCCCCGGCGCCTGTCGCCGGCGCATCGCCCGGCGGCGTGTCCCCAGCCGCGCTGGATTCAGCATAGCCCGATTCCTCGCCGAGCTCGACGTCCTGCAGCGCGTGCATCGGCGGCAGCGCATCCAGGGTCTTCAGGCCGAAATCGTCGAGGAACTGCCGGGTGGTGGCATAGACCGCCGGGCGCCCCGGCACGTCGCGGTGGCCGACCACGCGGATCCAGCCACGCTCGCTCAGGGTGCGCATGATCGAGCCGCTCACCGAGACCCCGCGCACCTCCTCAATGTCGCCCCGGGTCACCGGCTGACGGTAGGCGATCAGCGCCAGGGTCTCGAGCAGCGCCCGCGAGTAGCGCTGGGGCCGCTCGTCCCACAGCCGCGCCACCCAGGGCGACAGGCGCCGCCGGATGCGCAGCTGATAGCCCGAGGCCGACTCGAGCAGTTCCAGCGCGCTCTCGGTCAGCCGCGTCTCGAGGTGCGCCAGGGCCTCGCGCAGCTCGCGGCGCGGCGGGCGCTCGTGATCGTCGAAGACCTCCGCCAGCCGCTCCAGCGACAGCGGCTCGCCGGCCGCCAGCAGCGTCGCCTCGAGAATCTCATCCAGCCGGGTTTCGCTCATCGGGGCTCTCCTCGAAGGCACTCTCTGCAAAGGCACTCTCGCCGTGCTCGTCTTCCCAGTCCTCGTTCGCCGTGTCACCGGGCTCCCCGCCCTGCCGGGCACGCACGTGGATGGGTGACAACGGCGCGTTCTGGACGATCTCGATCAGCGCCTCCTTGGCCAGCTCGAGAATCGCCATGAAGGTCACCACCACCCCGGCACGCCCCTCCTCGAGCGTGAACAAGGACTCGAAGGCCACGAAGCGGTCATGGTCCAGGGCCGCCATGATGCGCAGCATGCGCTCGCGGGTCGACAGCACCTCGCGGCTGACGGTGTGCGCCTGGGTCAGCTCGGCCCGCCGCAGGATGCCGGCCAGCGCGCCGAGCAGCTCGTCGAGCTCCACCTCGGGGTGCACCACCCGGGTCTCGAGCGGCGGCAGCGCCGCCCTCGCCGGGAACCAGTCGCGCCCCTGACGCGGCAGTTCGTCGAGCGATTCGGCGGCGTTCTTGAGCCGTTCGTACTCCTGCAGGCGACGGATCAGCTCGGCACGCGGGTCCGCCTCGTCATCCTCGGCGTCGCCCTTCGGTGGCCGCGGCAGCAGCGTGCGCGACTTGATCTCGGCGAGCATCGCCGCCATCAGCAGGTACTCGCCGGCCAGGTCGATCTCCAGCGCCTTCATCAGCTCCACATACTCGATATACTGGCGCGTGATCGCCGCCACGTCGATGGCGAGGATATCCAGGTTCTGGCGGCGGATCAGATAGAGCAGCAGGTCGAGCGGCCCCTCGAAGGTCTCGAGAAACACCCGCAGCGCCTCCGGCGGGATGTAGAGATCCTCCGGCAGCTCGCGCAGCGGCTCGCCGGCGACCAGCGCCAGCACCGTCTCGACGCCCTCGGCACCGGCGTCGCTCGCGGGCGGTTGCTGGCCCGCGGCATCCTGCAGGGCATCGTGAGAAGAGTCGCTGGCCGTCATGGGGGTCCTCGTTCGCCGAACCGGGCAGTCTACCAAGGCCGGGCCACGGAAACACCCTTGCCGAAGCCGTTCCCAGGGCAATCGCCGTTGGCTCTGGCGAGGGCGCCGGGAGCAGGTTGAAGAGGGGGTCCTACGCCATGGCCGGAAAGTGCTCCTTTCCATTCCGGCATTTCCGCCATCCATGGCGGTCAGATGGCGTAGGTAGCGCCCATGGAGGGGTTCACAGCGCCCCCTCGCAGACCTGCCGACGGATCGGCCCGAGTCATGTTGCAGCTATTTGCAGTGGCCCTGGAGTCGTACCTCGCCCGTCACGGACCAGTGCCGGCGGGGGCCGCCCTGCGGTAGCGGCCGGTGTAATCGAACAGCTTCTCGCGCACCTGCCAGTAGCGGCCGACGCGCCGCCCCACCACGAAGTCCGGCGCCTTGAGCCGCCGCTCGCCGTCGATCACCGCCTCGGGCGTCTCCGGTCGCCAGTCGCTGCCCGGGGCACGCAGGTGCGCACGCAGAAACGCCGCGGCGAAGGCCCGCCGCTGGGCCGGGGTCTCGAGCGCGAACCACTCGTCGAGGGTCGCGCCGTCCTCGTCGTGATAGGTCACCTTCAGGCGCGGCAACCCGCGGCCGTTGGTGACCGCGGCCAGCTGCATGCCCGAGACCCGCAGCACCCGAGCGTCCTTGAGCTTCAGCGCGTCGCGCAGCTTGTCGTCGGGGTCGACCAGCCGCGCCCCGCAGCCGTGACAGGCCCGCGCGGCGATGTCGTTCTCGGCACCGCACTGCTCGCAGGTCTTGAAGCGAAAGCGGAACGCGCACTGCTCCATCGCTGTCGGTCTTGACGTTGTGCTTTTAGCGCGGCTTCGGGCGCTATCAACCAGCCCCTGGCAGCGCCGACCGTAATGCTCGATCACCAGATCGCCGTCGCGCTTGCCCCAGAACAGGTTGGCATGCCCGCACTCGGGACATTCGACCTGGACCGGCTCGGCGTCGGAGTCGGGCCGCGGTGCGCCGACTTCCGGTGCGTAGAGATCCCAGGGGTTGCCGGCGTAGTCGAGGATCAGGCAGTCCTGCTTGCCCGGCGCCAGGCGCAGGCCACGGCCGACGATCTGCTGGTACAGGCTCACCGACTCGGTGGGCCGCAGGATGGCGATCAGATCGACATGGGGCGCGTCGAAGCCGGTGGTCAGCACCGCCACATTGACCAGATACTTGAGCCGCTGCGCCTTGAAGGCTTCGATGAGCCGGGTACGCTCGTGCGAGGGCGTGGCACCGGTAAGCAGCGCCGCCTCGGCATCGGGCAGATAGCCCAGGACCTCCTCGGCGTGGGCCACCGTGGCGGCGAAGATCATCACCCCGCGCCGCTCGCGGGCACGCTCGACGACCTCGGCGACGATCGTCGGCGTCGCCCGGTGACCGCTGACCACGCGATTGAGCTCCGCCTCGGCGAAGACGCCGCGCGAACCGGGGGTCAGTCGCGAGAAATCGTAGCGCTCGACAGCGGCGTCGATGCGCCGCGGCTCGGCCAGATAGCCCTGCTTGACCATCAGCCGCAGCGGCTGCTCGAAGACGCAGTCGCGAAAGAAGCAGTCCGCCTCGCCGCGCACCATGCCGTGATGATGGCGGTGGTAGATGAAGCCCTGGCCCAGGCGGTACGGCGTGGCGGTCAGGCCCAGCACCTTGAGGCGCGGGTTGGCGGCGCGGAAATGCGCGATCACCCGCCGATAGCCGGCGTCCTTGTCCGGCGAGACGCGATGGCACTCGTCGATCACCAGCAGGGTGAAATCCCCCACCGCGAAGGCCTCGAGGTTGCGCACCACCGACTGCACCGAGCCGAAAACCACCTGCCGCGCGGCCTCCTTGCGGCCCAGCCCGGCGCTGAAGATGTCGGCCTCGAGACCGTAGGCCCGGTACTTGGCGTGATTCTGCTCGACCAGCTCGCGCACATGGGCCAGCACCAGCACCCGGCCCCGTGCCAGGCGCGCCAGCTCGGCGATCACCAGCGACTTGCCGCTGCCGGTGGGCAGCACCACCACCGCCGGGTCGTCGCCGGCACGAAAGTGCTCGACCACGCGCGCCACGGCCTGGCGCTGGTAGGGGCGCAGCGTCGGCACGTCGGGGCGGTCACTCATGCCGAGGCCTCCTCGCCGACAATGCCCTCCCGGCCTGCCGGAGAGGATTCCCCGGACACGAGAGTTGAAGAAACGGACAACGACCCGACATACTTATGTACACCTCGGCGGCCGACAGGGACGTCGCCGGCCCTGTCTTCGCCCACATCGCAAGAGGAGATGGCCCACCATGAAAGCACCCACCGGTCCCGAATGCCCCGTCTGCGGCAGTCGCGAAAAGCGCTTCCCGCCGGGGCGCGAGGGGCAGTATCACGTCTTCTGCGACAACTGCGACCATGACTTCGGTCGCTACGACCAGTTGATCGGCCAGTTCCGCCACATCCTCGACGATCTCGAGCACCAGCTGGGCATCGACGACGCCTCGCCGCGCTCGACCCCCGAGTCGTCCGACGCCCCGCCGCGCTGACGACCGCGGCACCGCCGCCAGCACAACGTCAAGGCCGCAGCCCGGAGGCTGCGGCCTTTTCGTGGCTGACGCGGTCCGGGGATCAGCCCACCCAGACCCGTGCGTTGCGGAACAGCCGCATCCAGGCGCCGTCGCGGGTCCACTCGCCCGGGCGCCAGGAGTTGGTGACCGCCCGCGCCACGCGCTCGGGGTGCGGCATCATGATGGTCACACGGCCATCGGGCGTGGTGAGACCGGTGACGCCGGACGGCGAGCCGTTGGGGTTGGCCGGGTAGTGGGTGGTCACCTGACCGTAGTTGTCGACATAGCGCAGGGCGACCTGACCGTTGCCCTGCATGGCCCGCAGGTGGCCGCTGTCGCGGAACTCGGCGCGCCCTTCGCCATGGGCCACGGCGATCGGCAGCCGTGAGCCTTCCATGCCGGCCAGCAGGATCGACGGACTCTGCTCGACCCGCACCATCGAGACGCGTGCCTCGAACTGCTCGGACTCGTTGCGCACGAAGCGCGGCCAGCTCTCGGCCCCGGGGATCAGCTCCTTGAGCTGGGAGAGCATCTGGCAGCCGTTGCACACGCCCAGCGCGAAGCTGTCGTCGCGCGCGAAGAAGTCCGCGAACTGCGCCCGCGCCCGCTCGTTGAACCGCACCGACTTGGCCCAGCCGCCGCCGGCGCCCAGCACGTCACCGTAGGAGAAACCACCGCAGGCGACCAGCCCCTTCATGGTGGCCAGGTCGACGCGCCCGGCCAGGATGTCGCTCATGTGCACGTCGAACGTCTCGAAGCCGGCCCTGTCGAAGGCCGCGGCCATCTCGACATGGCCGTTGACGCCCTGCTCGCGAAGGATCGCCATGCGCGGGCGGGCGGTGTTGACGAACGGCGCGGTCACGTCCTCGTCGACGGCGAAGGTCGGCTCCGCGCACAGGCCCGGATCGCGCAGGTCGAGCAGGTTGTCGAACTCGGCCTTGGCGCAGTCGGGATTGTCGCGCAGCGCCTGCAGCCGGTAGCTGGTCTCGGCCCAGGTCCGCTGCGCCAGCGCACGGGTGGTCTCGAGCAGCGGCTCCTCGAACAGCGTGACGCGGACCTGGTCGTCGTAGCGCGGCCGGGCGATGACCCCGCAGGTCTCGATGCCGGCGGCGGCGAACTGCGCCAGCACGAACTCGGTGTCCTGGCGGTTGACCTGAATGACCGCACCGAGCTCCTCGGCGAACAGTGCGCCGGGCGCCGCATAGGCGTCGTCGATCAGCCAGTCGAGCTTGATCTCCAGTCCGCCGCGCCCGGCGAAGGCCATCTCCAGCAGGGTCACCAGCAGGCCGCCGTCGCTGCGGTCGTGATAGGCCAGCAGCTTGCCGTCGGCGTTGAGTCCCTGGATGACCGTGAAGAACGCCTTGAGATCCTCGGCGTCGTCGAGGTCCGGGCACTCGTCGCCCACCTGGCCGTAGACCTGGGCCAGCGCCGAGCCGCCCAGGCGATTACGCCCGGCTCCCAGGTCGATCAGGATCAGGTCGCTCTCGTCCTGATCGAGGCGCAGCTGCGGCGTCAGCGTCTTCAGCGCATCGGTGACGGGGGCAAAGCCGGTGATGTTCAGCGTCAGCGGCGCGGTGACCATCTTGTCCTCGGCGGCGTCGCCCTCGCCTTCCTGCCAGGCGGTGCGCATCGACATCGAATCCTTGCCCACCGGCACGGCGATGCCCAGCGCCGGGCAGAGTTCCATGCCCACCGCATGGACGGCGTCATAGAGCGCCTGATTCTCGCCCGGGTGGTCGGCCGCGCTCATCCAGTTGGCGGAGAGCCGGACGTTGCCCAGCGCCGCGACCGGCGCCGCCGCCAGGTTGGTGATCGTCTCGGCCACCGCCAGGCGCGCGCTGGCCGCCGGGTCGATCAGCGCCACCGGCGGGCGCTCGCCCATCGCCATCGCCTCGCCGGCATGGGTGTCGAACGCGGCCGTGGTCACCGCGCAGTCGGCCACCGGCACCTGCCAGGGGCCGACCATCTGGTCGCGGGCCACCATGCCGGTGATCGAGCGGTCGCCGATGGTGATCAAAAAGCTCTTGGAGGCCACCGCCGGCAGGCGCAGCACGCGATCCAGCGCCTCGCGCAGGTCGAGGTTGTCGAAGTCGGCGCCGGGCATCGGCCGCGCCTCGCGCTCGAAGCCGCGCTGCATCTTGGGCGGCTTGCCGAACAGCACGCTCATCGGCAGATCCACCGGCAGGCTGTCGAAGTGGCCATCATGGACGCGCAGGTGATGGGCCTCGGTGGCCTCGCCGACCACCGCGTAGGGGCAGCGCTCGCGTTGGCACAGCGCATCGAAGGTCTCGAGGTCCTCGGCCGCCACCGCCAGCACGTAGCGCTCCTGGGCCTCGTTGCACCAGATCTCCAGCGGGCTCATGCCCGGCTCGGCGTTGGGCACGTCGCGCAGCTCGAAGCGCCCGCCGCGGCCGCCGTCCTTGACCAGCTCGGGCAGCGCATTGGACAGCCCGCCGGCGCCGACGTCATGGATGAAGGCGATGGGGTTGCCCTCGCCCAGCGCCCAGCAGCGGTCGATGACTTCCTGGGCACGGCGCTCGATCTCGGGGTTGTCGCGCTGCACCGAGGCGAAGTCGAGATCCTCGCTGGAGCTGCCGGAGGCCATGGACGAGGCCGCGCCGCCGCCCAGACCGATCAGCATCGCCGGGCCGCCCATCACGATCAGCCGGGCGCCGACGGGGATCTCGCCCTTCTCGACGTGCGGCGCGCGGATGTTGCCGTAGCCACCGGCAAGCATGACCGGCTTGTGGTAGCCGCGCCGCTCGATGCCGTCGGCGCCCACCGCATCCTGCTCGTAGGTGCGGAAGTAGCCGTTGAGGTTGGGGCGGCCGAACTCGTTGTTGAACGCCGCGCCGCCGATCGGTGCCTCGAGCATGATCGCCAGCGCCGACTGGATGCGCTCGGGCTTGCCGTAGTCGAAGGCTTCCCACGGCTGGACGAACTCGGGAATGCGCAGATTGGAGACCGCGAACCCGGTCAGGCCGGCCTTGGGCTTGCCGCCGCGGCCGGTGGCGCCCTCGTCGCGGATCTCGCCGCCCGAGCCGGTGGCTGCGCCGGGGTGCGGGGCGATCGCCGTGGGGTGGTTGTGGGTCTCCACCTTCATCAGGATATGGATCGGCTCGCGCGTCGCCGCATAGCGCGCCTCGCTGTCGCCCAGCCGCGGCTCGGCGAAGAAGCGACCCGCTTCGGAACCCTCGATCACCGCCGCGTTGTCGCTGTAGGCGGAGAGAATGCCCTCCGGCGCGTGCTGGTGCGTGTTGCGGATCATCTGGAACAGCGAGTGCGGCTGCACCTCGCCGTCGATGGTCCACTCGGCGTTGAAGATCTTGTGCCGGCAGTGCTCGGAGTTGGCCTGGGCGAACATCATCAGCTCGACGTCGCTGGGATTGCGCTCCAGATTCCGGAAGGCCTCCACCAGGTAGTCGATCTCGTCGTCGGCCAGCGCCAGACCCAGCGCACCGTTGGCCTCGACCAGTGCCGCACGGCCGCCGCCGAGAATATCCACCTGCCCCAGCGGCGCGGGTTCGTGATGCGCGAACAGCTTGACGGCGTCCGTAGTGTTGGCCAGGACCGTTTCGGTCATGCGGTCGTGGAGCGTGTCGACGATCGCCGAGAAGGCCGACTCGCTGAGCACGCCGTCCAGCCGCACGCGATAGGCGATGCCGCGCTCGATGCGGCAGACCTTGTCCAGCCCGCAATTGCGAGCGATGTCGGTGGCCTTGGACGACCAGGGCGAAATGGTACCCAGGCGGGGCACGACCAGGAACAGGTGGCCGGTGCGCGGCGCCTCGGCATCGTCCCGGGCGCCGTAGGTCAGCAGGCTGTCGAGCACCTCGCGTTCGCGGGCGTCCAGCTCTCCGTCGAGGTCCGCGAAGTGGACGTACTCGGCGTGCAGCGAGTCGACCTCGGGGACCCGCTCGCGCAGGGTGCTGAGCAGCTTGGCATGGCGGAAAGCGGAAAGGGCGGGCGCTCCTCGCAGTTCGAGCATGTCGAAAGAAGCCTCTGAAGAAAGCCGAAAGATGGTGGCCGCGGCGGCGGCAATGAGCGCCCATGATACTGGAAAGGGAAGATATCGAGAAATCCGCGGCTGCGTGGAAAGGCTCGAGATGACAGTTTCCCGACCGCCGGGTATGGTGGGCCGTCCACTGTAACCGACTGCAACACATGCTCCAGGCTTTCGCTCGCCACCGGCGTCGCACCGCGCTGACCGGGCTGGGTGCCATGCTGCTGAGCTGGCCGACCCGGCAGGCGCCGCCCGACGACGCCCTGCTCGCGGCGATTCGTGGCCGCGACTTCCTGCAGGTGGCCACCCGCAACACGCCGACCACCTATTACCAGGGGCGACAGGGGCCGACCGGCTTCGAGTTCGAGCTGGCCCGACGCTTCGCGGATCGCCTGGGCGTGAGCCTGGCGCTGGACAGCGACGGCAACATCGACGACGTGCTCTCGGCGGTACGCGACGGCGACGCCGACCTGGGGGCGGCCGCCCTGCCGCTGGACCCGTCCCTGCCGGGCGTGAACTTCAGCCGCGCGATCATGACGCTGCAGCCACTGGTGGTATACCGGCGCGGCCTGCCGCCGATCGACACGCCCGAGGACCTGATCGGGCATTCCATCGGCGTGATCAAGGGCTCGGGGGCCGGTCTGGTGCTGCGCGAGCTGCAATCCCGGCTGACGAAACTGAGCTGGAAGGAATCGGCGGATCTCGAGGTGGCCGACCTGCTGAGCATGGTGGAAAACGGCGAACTGGACGCGGCGGTGATCTATGAGCACCAGTTCAAGCTCAACCGCCTGTTCTTTCCCGGGGTGGAGAACGGCTTTTTGATCGGCGACCCGCTGAGCCTGGCCTGGGCCCTGCCCGCCAGCGGCGGCCTGGCCCTGCTGCGCCGGGTCAACGCCTTTCTTGACGCCATGCAGGGCAGTGGCACGCTGGACACCCTGATCAACCGCTACTTCGGCCACGACGACTATCTGGAGTACGTCGGCGCACGCACCTTCATTCAGCAGGCCAACCAGCGCCTCGACGACTACAAGGACGACTTCATCACCGCTGCCAAGGACACCGGCTTCGACTGGAAGTTGCTCGCCGCCCTGGGCTATCAGGAGTCCCACTGGAAGCCCCGCGCCACCTCGCCGACCGGCGTGCGCGGCCTGATGATGCTGACCGAACGCACCGCTCAGGAAGTGGGCGTCGACAACCGCCTGGATCCCGCCCAGAGCATCGAGGGCGGCGCCCGCTATCTGCGCGAGATGGAGCAGCGCCTGCAGCCCGAGATCCAGGGCCAGGACCGCCTGTGGATGGCGCTGGCCGCCTACAACGTCGGCCTGGGCCACCTCTACGACGCCCAGAAGATCGCCGACATGCGCGGTGACGACCCCTACGCCTGGCCCGATGTGCGCAAGGCCTTGCCCCTGCTGCAGAAGCGCGAGTGGTACAGCCAGGTCCGCCACGGTTACGCCCGGGGCGGCGAGCCGGTGATCTACGTGCGCAACATCCGCCGCTACTACGAGATCCTCAACTACATGGAGCGCAGCGAGCAGCAGTTCTTCCAGCTCAACCAGCGCGCCCCCGGCGAGGCGGACACTCAGCAGCTGTTCGACGTGGTGCCGCCGGTCCTGTAGCGCTCACTCCACCCCGCCTTCCGGCGCACGCCGCGCGGCGAAGAACTCCTGCATCAGCCGCCGCGCCCGGGCCGCCAGCACGCCGCCCTCGACCGCCACCCGGTGATTGAACCACGGCTGGGCGAACAGGTTGGCGCGGGACTCCACCATGCCGGTCCGGGGCTCGGCGGCGGCGTACACCACGCGCGCCAGCCGCGCGTTGATGATCGCCCCGGTGCACATCAGGCAGGGCTCGAGCGTCACGTACAGGGTACAACCTGCCAGGCGGTAGTTGGCCCGTCGCTCGGCGGCGGCGCGCAGCGCACGAATCTCGGCATGGGCGCTGGGGTCGTGGCCGCTGACCGGCGCATTGTAGCCGGTGCCGATCAGTTCACCGGCGGCATCCACCACCACCGCCCCCACCGGAACCTCGTCGCGTGACAGCGCCTCGCGGGCCTGGTCCAGGGCACGGTGCATATAGTAGGTGTCGCTGCGCATGAACGGGGTCTCGGGTATCCTGTCGATGGATATAGGTTACACGCAGGGAGAACACGCATGACACACGCACTCGACGGCCTGGTTTCACTGCTGGGTCTGGAGATGCTCGAGGAGAACCTGTTCCGGGGACGCAGTCAGGATCTCGGCTTCCCCCAGCTGTTCGGCGGCCAGGTCCTCGGTCAGGCGCTCTCCGCCGCCAGCCAGACCGTCGACCCGGCGCGGCGCGTGCACTCCCTGCACGGCTACTTCCTGCTCGCCGGCGACGCTCACCATCCGGTGATCTATCAGGTGGACCGGGTGCGCGACGGCGGCAGTTTTTCCACGCGCCGGATCAGCGCCATCCAGCACGGCCGCACGATCTTCTTCTGCAGCGCCTCGTTCCATGTCGACGAGCCCGGCTTCACCCACCAGGCGCGCCGGCCCGACGTCGCCGATCCCGACACCCTGATCGCCGAGGGCGCCGAACCACAGCGTTTCGACGGCCACCCCGTGGAATTCCTGCACCTGCCGGACGGCGAGCGCGACGGCATGCCCACCAAGCGGCTGTGGTTCCGCCTGGCCGGCGAACTGCCCGACGACGCCATCCTGCACCGCTATCTGCTGGCCTACAGTTCGGACTTCAATCTGCTGACCACCAGCCTGATCGGCCACGGCACCCGCTTCGGCGATCCGCGGCTGCGCATCGCCAGCCTCGACCATGCCCTGTGGTTCCACCGCGACGCGCCGATCAACGACTGGCTGCTCTACGACATGGAAAGCCCCTGGGCCGGCGGCGCGCTCGGTTTCGCCCGCGGCAGCCTCTTCGACCGGGCCGGCCGGCTGGTCGCCTCGTCGGCGCAGGAGGGGCTGGTACGGCTCAAGGACGCCTGATTCTCCCCGCGACCTCCGCCGAAACGCCAGCGGCCGACCCCGAAGGGTCGGCCGCTGTGCGTGATCGCCGGTGAGAGGGTCGCGGTTCAGGCCGCGTCCTTCTTCAGCGAGGCCATGTCGATGACGAAGCGATAGCGCACGTCACCCTTCTGCATGCGATCCCAGGCTTCGTTGATATTCTGGATGTCGATCATCTCGACGTCGCAGGTGATGCCCTTCTCGGCGCAGAAATCGAGCACCTCCTGGGTCTCGGGGATACCGCCGATCAGCGAGCCGGCCAGCACGCGGCGCCGGAAGATCAGGTTGGCCCCTGCCACGCCGGGCTCGAGCGGCTGCATCTGGCCGACCAGGATGTGCGTGCCGTCGTAGGTCAGGGCCTGCAGGTACGGGTTCAGGTCATGCTCGTTGGGCACGGTATCGAGCATGAAGTCGAAGGTCTCGGCGACCGCCGCCATCTGCTCCTCGTCGGTGGAAACCACCACGTGGTCGGCACCGTTGGACTTGGCCTCGGCCACCTTGCTCTCGGAGCGGGTGAAGATGGTCACCTCGGCGCCCAGCGCCTTGGCCAGCTTGACCCCCATGTGGCCCAGGCCGCCCATGCCGATCACGCCGACCTTGTGTCCCGGCTTGACGCCATAGTGCTTGAGCGGCGAGTAGGTGGTGATGCCGGCACACAGGATCGGCGCGGCTGACTTCAGGTCGATGCCTTCCGGCATGCGCAGCACGAAGCGCTCGCTGACCACGACCTTGTCGGAATAGCCGCCCTGGGTCAGGGTGCCGTCGTGCGGATCCTCGCTGCCGTAGGTCATGGTGAAGCCTGTAGCGCAGTACTGCTCCAGGCCGTCTTCACAGGCCTGGCAATGGCGGCAGGAATCGACCATGCAGCCCACGCCGACCAGGTCGCCCTCCTTGAAGTTCTTGACGTCGCTGCCCACGGCGGTCACGCGGCCGACGATCTCGTGGCCCGGCACCACCGGGTAGGCCGCCATGCCCCAGTCGTCGCGGGCGAAGTGCAGGTCACTGTGGCAGACGCCGCAGTAGAGAATCTCGATCGAGACATCATCGGAGCGCGGCTCGCGACGATCGAAGGCATACGGTTCAAGCACCGACTCGGCGGAATGGGCAGCATAACCCTTGGCGTTGGCCATGAAGTCACTCCCTGTTGGATCATGAAACCCGCCGGCCACGGCGGCCGGCATACGGGACGAATAACGCCGCACAGTGTGGTTCATGGCCCCGCCAACGGCCATGCCGGATTCTGTGCGATTCATGCCCGATACTCCACAGCCTCCCACCCATGCCCTGAAAAACCGCGGATTTTCTGCTCAGGAGTACGTTATCCTGAGACTTTCACGGCAAACCTACAGGCTCACCGATGACCGCCATCACCGCCCCATCGCTGGCGACCGCGACGCCGACCCGTCTGCAGCGCATGGCCGCGCTGATCGCTCCGCTCGTCGACGGCGACGGTTTCCAGCCCACCGCACTGCCGGGCGTGCAGCTGATCGCCTCGCACTGCGGCCACGCGCGCACGCCGCTGATCTACGAACCCAGCCTGATCATCATCGTCCAGGGCGGCAAGATCGGCTACCTGAACGAGCGCGTGATTCACTACGGCGCCGGCCACTACCTGGTCCAGGCCCTGCCGCTGCCCTTCGAGTGCGAGACCCAGGCCAGCGACCGGGAGCCGCTGCTGGGTGTCTCGATCCGCCTGGACCGGCTGATGCTCGGCGAGCTGGCCCGCCCCTGGCTCAGGGCCGGGCAGGAGCGCCCCGCCGGTCCGCCGACGCCGATGGCGGCCGTACCCCTGGAGGGGCGCATGGCGGAAAACGTCACCCGCCTGCTCGACTGCCTGCACGACCCGCTGGTCGCCGAGACACTCGGCGAGGCCCGCCTGCGCGAAGTGGTCTTCGAGGCCCTGCGCGGCCCCCAGGGCGAGTCGCTGCTGCAGCTGCTGGCCACCTCCGGCCAGTACGCGCGCATCGGCGAGGCGCTGGACTTCCTGCACCGCCACTACGCCCAGCCGCTGACGGTGGACCGCCTCGCCGAGCAGGTCAGCATGAGCGCCTCGCACTTTCACCACCACTTCAAGCGCACCACCCATCTGGCGCCCATGCAGTATCTCAAGCGGCTGCGCCTGCTCAAGGCGCGCTCGCTGCTCGACCAGCAGGGCTGGCAGGTCGGGCGTACCGCGACTGCGGTGGGCTACCAGAGCCCCTCGCAGTTCAGTCGCGACTACAAGCGCTACTTCGGCCTCAGTCCCGGCGCGGAGCGCCGCCACCCGCTCGACACTGCCGGCGTCACAGGGCCATGAGCCCCTGAACCAGGTAGACCGCGCCCACGACCGTGACAATCCAGCGCGTCCAGTAGCGAAAGTGGGCATTGCTGAGCCGCCGCAGGACACCATTGCCCGCACGGGTACCGAGGAAGGCCACCGGCACGGCCAGCGCGATGGCCCCCCACTGGTCGGCGCTCAACGCCAGGGCCGAACCGGCATAGAAGAGGATCTTGATGGCGTGGGCGATCACCTGTACGGCCGCCTTGGTGGCGACGATCTGGCGACGATCCATCCCGGTGCGAATGAAGAACAGGTCGATGGTCGGCCCGGAGACGCCGGCGGCGATGGTCAGGCCCCCGGCGATCACCCCGCACGCCAGCGCATGACCGGGCCGCGAGGCATCGAAGTGGAACCAGCGCCGGGGGATCCACACCAGCACCGGCATCACGCCGATCAACAGCGACACGATGGTGACATCCGGGTGATAGTCCAGCCAGGCCAGAGCCACGGCCGAGACGGCGCCGCCGGAGGCGATCAGGGCGACGATGCGCGGCGCGATGTACTGGCGCGACAGCCAGGCCCGCGAGCCATTGGAGGCCAGCTGGATGACGCCATGCACGACGATCGCCACACTGGCCGGCAGCGCCAGCAGCAGGCACCCCAGCAGGATCAGGCCGCCGGCCATGCCGAAGATGCCTGACAGCGCCGAGGTCAGGAAGACGACGGCGAAGAACGCAACGGTCAGGGGAAGCGTCACGGCGTCAGGCTCCTCTCGACAGGCGATGAACGACGATGCCACGTCGCCATCGGTATCGGCTAAAATAGCCATGTTACCATCGGCGGCCGGGGCTCGCAGCGCCCTGCCCCATGCTGGCGCGGTGCGTTGGCGCACCGCCCGTCGTGTCGAGGTATAATTCAACGCGCCGCGCTGACGGCTGCACCGCGTCACGTGCATCACCAGGCAAGCAGGGCGGAATCGGGCGAACACACGCCGATTACGATGGCTGAGCGCGTATTCACGTGTGCCTTCCCGGCCCGATAATGATGCCCCCTGCGGGCCGGCCGAGGACAATCGCTAAGCTGTCGTTAAGAATTCGCGCCCACCCTGTCGCCACCCTCATCACGCCATCGCTGGAACTTCGATGCTTCGATCCCTATCCACTCGCTTGTCGTCATGGCCCCGGATCCACACCTGGCAATCGGGCCTGTTGCTGACCCTGGTCACCGCCGTCGCGGTCGCCGTGATCCGGGTCACCCACCTGCCGTTGATGCCCATCGACGAGACACGCTATCTCTCGGTGGCCTGGGAGATGTGGCAGCACCATAGTTTCCTGGTCCCGCTGCTCAACGGTGAGACCTACGCCCACAAACCGCCGCTGCTGTTCTGGGTGATCCAGGCTGCCTGGGCGCTGTTCGGCACCAGCGATATCGTGGCACGCCTGGCGGTCCCGACTGTCGGCCTGCTGGCCTTCCCGCTGCTGGTGGCCATCCAGCGCGAGTGGCCCGAGTCACAGGCACCGGGCATCCGCTGGGCACCGCCGGTGCTGCTGGCCATGACCATGTGGTTCGTCTACATGGCCCTGAGCATGTTCGACATCCTGCTGACCACCTGCTTCCTGGTCGCGGTGCTGGGCTGGGTGCGCTACGTACACCGCGATGATCGTCGCTGGGTATGGCTGGCCGGCTTCGGCCTGGGCCTGGCCCTGCTCGCCAAGGGGCCGGTGATCCTGATCTACTGGCTGCCGCTGACCCTGAGCATGCGCTTCTGGCGCCCCGAGGGCGTGACCATCGGCGCCCGCCACTACTGGGCGATCCTGCCGGCCACCCTGCTCGGTGCCGCCGTGGTACTGGCCTGGGCCATCCCCGCCGCGATCGATGGCGGCCCCGCCTACGCCGAGGCGATCTTCTGGGGGCAGTCCGCCGGTCGCGTGGCCAACGCCTTCGACCACGCCCGCCCCTGGTACTGGTACCTGCCGCTGCTGCCGCTTTTGACCCTGCCCTGGCCGACCGTCTGGCTATGGCGCCGTCCGCTGACGAGCGGTTCACTCGAGCGCTTCGCCCTGTGGGGCTGCCTGCCGCCGCTGGCGATCCTGAGCCTGGTCAGCGGCAAGCAGATTCACTACCTGATGCCGGCCCTGCCCTTCCTGGCGATCTGGGTGGCCGGACAGATCGAGCGTCATCCGCCGCGGCGTACCTGGCTCTACCGTGCTCTGCTGCTGGTACTCGCCGCCCTGATGGTGGCCTTGCCGGAGATCGCCCAGCGCTTCTACCCGCTGGCGCCCCTGTCCAATGCCGCGCGCCTGACGGCGCTGGTGCCGCTGGCGTTCATCGCCTGGCTGAGCCTGCATTCCCGGCGCGTGGTCATGACCCTGGCCTGGCCGCTGAGCCTGCTGGCCCTGCTGGTGGGGCTGTCGCCGGCGCTGACTCGCTACTATGACGTCACGCCGATCGCCCGCGAGATCGGCCATCAGCAACAGCAGGGCGTGCCGGTCGCCTATATCGGCGACTATGCCGACCAGTTCCGCTTCCTCGGCCGCCTCACCCACGACATGGCCGTGATCGACTCCGACGAGGTCGCCGCCTGGAGTGCCGACCACCCGCAGGGCGCGCTGATCGAGGTGCTCGACGAGGTCTCGCCCGCCCAGCGTGACGCGGCGCTGTTCACCCAGCCCTACCGCGGCAGCGTCCTGGTGCTGATGCCCACCGCCCGCTACGGCCTGCTCGACCGCTGAGCCACCCCCTCCGCCCCCGAACACGAAAGGGCCCGGCATCCGCCGGGCCCTGTCGTCAGGCACAACTCGCGATTCGTTCACCGGGCAGCGTCAGGCGATATCATCCGGCCCCGGCGCCCGCTTGTGGCCGGTCACCATCGAGCGCGCCAGGTTCTCGCGATGCTGCCAGCTCGAGGCGATCACCCCGGCCACGTGCAGGCCGACCAGTGCCAGCAGGGCGTTGCCCAGGAACTGGTGAGTCTCCTGCACCCAGGCCACGCCCCAGAAGGCGTCGGTGGTCTGCAGCCAGCCGGTGAGCGCCTGCGCGGCCAGCCCCGCCAGCAGCACGGCGATCATCAGCCCCCCGGCCGGATTGTGACCGAGGTAGCGCGGTTCCCGGCGGCGTGCCATCGCCTTCAGATGACCCAGCGCCGCACCCGGCGAGGCGATGAAGTGGCGGAACCGCACGTGGTGCGGCCCCACCAGACCCCACAGCAACCGCCAGGCGATCAGGGCGGCGACGCTGTAGCCCGCCCACTCGTGGACCGTCTGCCAGACGCCCGACGTCAGCCAGGCGGTGGCGAAGGCGGTCACCAGACTCCAGTGAAAGAGGCGCGTCCACAGGTCCCAGACCTTGATGGTGGCAGTCTCGTGGGTCATGGATCAGTCGTCCTCGCCCCCGACCGGGGCCAGCGTCCTGGGATTGAAGTAGACTTCACGGCGATGGCCGTCGGCATCCAGCGCGTAGACCTCGTAGCAGCCCTCTTCCTGCTTGACTCGCTTGATGTCCCAGCCCTTCGCCGAGAGCTGCTGTTCCAGAGCGCTCTGGGGCTGCCACTGGTCCTTGGGCACCTGGCAGCGATCGCCGGCCAGGGCGCTGCCGGCCAGGGTCAGGGCGGCGAGGGCGGTTGCCGTCAGCACGGTCGTCTTCATGGAAATCTCCTCTCAGGGTGTTATTGGTGTCACGCGCGGTGACCGTGCCCACGCTAGAGCCCCAAGCTTAACGATGGCTTAAGAGGAGAATGACGAAGCGATGACGGCGCGCGGTGCGGCCTGGCCGGGCCTGGCCTGGCCGAACCCGGGCATCACACCACCAGCACGTTGCCCAGCATACCGATCATGAAGCCCATCACCGCGCCCAGCGGCGGGGTCCAGTGATTGCGCATCCGCGACTGCGGTGCGATGTCCTGAAAGACCAGATAGAGGATCCCGCCCCCGGCGAAGGCCATGATCGCGGCGGTCAGTGCCGGCCGATCCTCCAGGAACAGGTAGCCCAGTCCTGCCGCCAGCGGCCCCAGCACGCTCACCGCCAGCAGCACCAGCAGGATCCGGCGGGAGGACAGCCCCAGCCGGCGCATGTCGCGGAAGGCGTTGAAGCCTTCCGGCAGGTTCTGCAGGCCGATGAAGGCCGCCAGCAGCGTGCCCAGCCGCCGGTCGTGGCCGAACACCGCCCCCAGCGAGATCGCCTCCGGCACGAAGTCCATGAGCAGCGCCATGAACTGTGCCCAGTTGCCGCCACGCCGCTCGAGGTAGGCATCGATCACGCAGAACAGCCCGCCCCCGACCAGAAAGGCCGCCGCCAGGCCGGCCGGCGGCAGCGCCACCATGCCCTCGGGGATCAGGGCGAAGGCCACCGCCGCCACCAGGATGCCGCCCCCGAAGGCCACGATGCCGTGCATCAGCTCCTGCTGGGTCGCCGTCCGGGCCCGCCCGCCGAGCCGGGCGCCCAGGCCGCCGGCAAAGGCGCACAGCCCGGACAGCCAGGCGACGGTGACGATGGTGGCAAGGATATCCATGACGCGCGCTGCTCCCTCCGGCTCGAGATGAGGCCCGAGTATGCCACGAGCCCGTTGCCCACGACCTCCCTCGCTAGCCGCGGCGCGACTTATCCGGTAAGCTGCAGGCCCGCTGCCCCGCCGGCACCTTCGCGCCGGCCCCATCCTGCAGCCACCGAGAGATTTCATGAGCTTTGCTTCCCTGGGGCTGTCCGCCCCGCTGCTGAAGGCCGTGGCCGAACAGGGCTACGACACGCCGTCACCGATTCAGGCCAAGGCGATCCCCGCCGTGCTGGAAGGCCGCGACGTGATGGCCGCCGCCCAGACCGGCACCGGCAAGACCGCCGGCTTTACCCTGCCGCTGCTCGAGCGGCTCAAGGAGGGCCCGCGCGCCCGTCCGCGCCAGGTCCGCGCCCTGGTGCTCACCCCGACCCGCGAGCTGGCCGCCCAGGTCGGCGAGAGCGTGGCCACCTACGGCAAGCACCTGCCACTGACCAGCACCGTGGTCTTCGGCGGGGTCAAGATCAATCCGCAGATCGCCGCCTTGAAGCGCGGCGTCGACGTGCTGGTCGCCACACCCGGCCGCCTGCTCGACCTGCACGGCCAGCAGGCCGTGAACTTCGATGCCCTCGAGGTGCTGATCCTCGACGAGGCCGACCGCATGCTCGACATGGGCTTCATCCACGACATCCGCCGGATTCTCAAGGTGCTGCCGGCCAAGCGCCAGACGCTGATGTTCTCGGCCACCTTCTCCGACGAGATCCGCCGCCTCGCCAAGGGCCTGGTCGACGAGCCGGTGGAGGTCGACGTCGCGCCGCGCAACACCACCGCGGCCACGGTGAACCAGTGGGTCTGCCCGGTGGACAAGCCGCGCAAGCCGGCGCTGCTCAGCCACCTGATCCACAGCGAGGGCTGGGATCAGGTGCTGGTGTTCACCCGCACCAAGCACGGCGCCAACAAGCTCACCCGCCAGCTCGAGGCCGACGGCATCGAGGCCGCGGCGATTCACGGCAACAAGAGCCAGAACGCCCGCACCAAGGCGCTCGGCGGCTTCAAGTCCGGTGAGATCCGCGTGCTGGTGGCCACCGACATCGCCGCCCGCGGCCTGGATATCGACCAGCTGCCGCAGGTGGTCAACTTCGAGCTGCCCAACGTCGCCGAGGATTACGTTCACCGCATCGGCCGTACCGGCCGAGCCGGTGCCAGCGGGCAGGCCGTGTCGCTGGTGTGCAAGGAAGAGAGCAAGGAGCTCGCCGGCATCGAACGGCTGATCAAGCGCAACCTGCCGCGCCACCCGATCAGCGGTTTCGAACCGGGCCAGGCCGTCGACACGCCCGACGCCGAGCGCAAGCCCGGCGCACGCCGCGGCCAGCCTCGGCCCGCGCCCCGTGGCGACACTGCGTCACGCCCCGACGAGGAAGCCCGCCAGCGTCCGCGTCGCCGCCGGCGTGGCGGTCGCAACCGCCGGCGCGGCAATGGGGCCGCCGCCGGCGAATAGGCCGCGTTACCGACCTGACGCCAGACGCACGACGGCGGGCCAATGGCCCGCCGTCGTGCGTCTGGCCCATGCGTTCAGGGCGCCGCCGAGCAACACCCCCGCGCCACTTCGTGGGACAGCCGAATATGCGTGTCCAGCAGGGCCCGGGCTCCCTGGATGTCGCGGGCCAGCGCCAGCTCCACCAGCGCCGCGTGCTGCTCGTCCAGCGTGGTGCGGATTCCGGGGTTGGGCGGCGCCATGCGCCGATAGCGATCGAACTGGTCGTGCAGCTGGCCGATGAAGCGCAGCAACCAGGGCGACCCGCAGGCCCCCAGCAACGCCCGGTGAAAGCGCAGGTGCGCCTGTTCCCACTCCTCGATGCGCTCCGGCTGCTCGTCCGCCCGCCGCAGGCGATGCGCCGCTGCCAGCAGCTGCGACTCCCACTCGGAATCCCCGTTCTGGAACGCCTGGGTCAAGGCCATGCACTCCAGCTGCGTGCGCAGCCCGGCGATATCGTCGAGCTCCTCGAGACGCATCGCCGGCACCCGAAAGCCCCGCTGGTTCTCCTGCTCGAGCAGGCCATAGGCCGCCAGCCGATTGAGCGCCTCGCGCAGCGGGCTCAACCCCACCCCGTAGTGCGTCTTCAGCGCGCTGATGGCGAGCTTCTCGCCGGCCGCGAAACGCCCGCGTATCAGGTCATGCTTGAGCGCCTCGAAGACCTGGCTGGACGCCGTGGTGCCGGCGGAGGGCGATGTGGTCATGGTGCCCCTCTCGTTGATCGATCGCGGTGACGAAAAAACAGGCTGTTGACGTTATCCCAGTCACGGGCCATAGTCATTTCCCTAAAAATCGATTTTTTTATCAATAACGATTTATACCACAACAATCGATTGGAGACGGCATGCTGACGCCCTTTTCCCCCGCCACCCCGTATCCTTCGCAACGCAGTGCCACCTATGCCCGTCATGGCATGGTCGCCGCCTCCCAGCCCCAGGCCAGCCAGATCGGCCTCGACATGCTCGCGCGCGGCGGCAACGCGGTGGATGCCGCCATCGCCACCGCCGCGGCCTTGACGGTCGTCGAGCCGACCGGCTGCGGCATCGGCGGCGATGCCTTCGCGCTGGTGTGGATCGCCGATGATAATCACGGCAAGGGCCGGCTCCACGGGCTCAATGCCAGCGGCCAGGCCCCCCAGGCCCTGACCCGCGAGGCGGTGATGGCGTCAGGCCACGGCGAAATGCCGCTCTACGGCTGGACGCCGGTCACGGTGCCGGGTACCCCCGCCGCCTGGGCCGAGCTGTCACGCCGTTTCGGCAAGCTGGATTTCGCCACCCTGCTGGAACCGGCGATCCGCCTGGCCCGCGACGGCTTTCCCGTGTCGCCGGTCATCGCCAGCCTCTGGCAGCGCGCCGAGTCCACTTTCCGCAAGCACCTGACCGACCCCGCCACGGCCGCCTGGTTCGACACCTTCACGCCGGCGGGACGCGCCCCGCGGGCCGGCGAGTGGCACCGCTGCGAGGACCAGGCCCGCACCCTGGAGGCGATCGCCGAGACCCGCGCCGAGAGCTTCTATCGCGGCGAGCTCGCCGAACGCATCGACGTCTTCTCCCGCGAGACCGGCGGCTACCTGCGTGGCACGGACCTCGCCGCCTACGCGCCCGAGTGGGTCACGCCCATCGCCGCGCGCTACCGGGACGTGGATGTCTGGGAAATCCCCCCCAACGGACAGGGCCTGGTGGCGCTGATGGCCCTGCGCATCCTGGAAGGCTTCGATCCGGTCGGGCGCGACGACCCGGCCACCCTGCATCGCCAGCTCGAGGCCATGAAACTGGCGTTCATCGACGGCCAGACCCACATCACCGAACCCGCGCACATGACGCACGACGTCGCCGCCCTGCTGAGCGACGCCTACACCCGGGAGCGGCGCGCCCTGATCGGCGAGCACGCCCTCGACCCGCGCCCCGGTCAGCCGCAGGCCGGCGGTACCGTCTACCTGGCCACCGCCGACGACGCCGGCAACATGGTGTCGTTCATCCAGAGCAACTATCACGGCTTCGGCTCCGGCGTGGTGGTACCGGGCACCGGCATCGCCATGCAGAACCGCGGCCACAACTTCAGCCTCGACCCCGGGCACGACAACGTGCTGGCTCCGGGCAAGAAGACCTTCCACACCATCATTCCGGGCTTTCTGACCCGCGACGACGGCGTGCCGCTGGGCCCGTTCGGGGTGATGGGCGGCTTCATGCAGCCCCAGGGGCACGTCCAGGTGGTGACCAACCTGGTCGACTTCGGCCTGAACCCGCAGGCCGCGCTCGACGCGCCCCGCTGGCAATGGATGGGCGGCAGGCGCATCGGCGTCGAGCATCATTTCCCCGCGCCCCTGGTGCGCGCCATGGCCGAGCGTGGCCATGACATGCGGGTCGAGCATGACAGTCGCGGCTTCGGACGCGGGCAGATGATCATTCGCGACCCCGACACCGGGGTCTACTGCGGCGGGACCGAACCGCGCACCGACGCCAGCATCGCGGTGCTGTGACCATGGCGTCGCAACGACAGCTGTTTCTCGCCTTCCTGCGCGTGGGCCTGTTCGGCTTCGGCGGCGGCCCGTCGATGATCCCGCTGGTGCACCAGGAGGTGGTCAAGCGCCATGCCTGGATGGACGACGAGGCCTTCGCCGACGTGCTGGCGATCGGCAACACCCTGCCCGGCCCCATCGCCACCAAGATGGCCGGCTACATCGGCTATCGGGTCGGGGGTGCCCTGGGCGCCGTCAACGCGGTGATCGCCGTGGTCGCCCCGGTGGTGGTCGCCATGGTCGCGCTGCTCGGGCTCTACGCCCGGCACGGTGACCAGGGCTGGGTCCAGGGCATGGGCCAGGGCGTGGTGCCGGTGGTGATGGTGATGATGGCCAGGCTGACGCTGGATTTCTTCAACAAGGCCCGGGCCGGCCTCGGCTGGGTGCTCACCCTGGCCCTGGGCGGCGCGGCGGGCGTGCTGATCTACGGGCTCGGCATCCACCCGGGGCTGGTGATCGGCGCCCTGCTCGTCGCCGCCCTGCTGCGCCCCGAACGGCGCGAGTCCACGAAGGAGGCCAACTGATGCTCTACTGGCACCTCTTCATCGCCTTCTTCATCCCCAACATCGTCGGCTATGGCGGCGGCCCGGCGATCATCCCGCTGATCGAGAACGAGGTCGTGGGCCGCTACGGCTGGATGACCGCCCAGACCTTCGCCGAAACCCTGGCACTGGGCAACGCCCTGCCCAGCCCCATCGCCACCAAGATGGCCGGCTACATCGGCTACGACATCGGTGGCGTTCCCGGCGCGCTCGTCGCCCTGTTCGCCACCGTGGCCCCCTCGCTGCTGCTGATGCTACTGGCGCTGGGCACGCTGTATCGCTACCGCGACTCGATCAAGGTCAAGTCGATGAGCCAGTGGGTGCGCCCGGTGGTCATGGTGCTGATGGCATTTCTGACCTGGCGCTTTCTCGACGAGGGGCTGGCAAGTGCCGGCCTCCTGCACACGGCGATCATCGGCGGCGTGGCGGCGCTGCTGTTGGGCGCAACACGGATCCACCCCGCCGTCGCGGTGTGCTTCGGACTCGGTTATGGCGCGCTGCTGCTGGGCTAGCGCGCCAATGAGCATCCAGGCGGCGCCGGGCGCCGTCCGGACCGGCCCGCTGGGGCCTTAACATTCCACAGCCAACAAGGACAAACAGCATGGCTACCCTATCTCGGACTTTGCGTCACATTACCCAACAACCCTGGAAAGCCGCCGTCGGCGGGCTGCTCGCCGGCAGCCTGGCGCTGGCCGGGGGCAGTGCACTGGCCGCCGAAGGCGATTATCCCACCAAGCCGGTCGAGCTGATCGTTCCCTGGTCACCGGGCGGTGGCAGCGACACCCTGATGCGCGTGGTCTCGAATCATGCCGAGCCCTACCTCGACCAGCCGATGCCGGTCATCAACATGCCCGGGGTCAGCGGCACCATCGGCCTCAAGGAGCTGTCCCAGCGCGATGCCGACGGCTACAGCGTGGGCCAGCTTCACGAGGGGCTGCTGGTGGCCAACCATACCGGCCTGACGCCGCTGAACTGGGACGACTTCGCCCCGGTCGCGGCGCTGACCGCCTCGCCCCAGTACCTCACCGTCAACGCCGACAGCCCCTGGCAGACCTTCGGCGAATTCATCGACTACGCCAAGCAGCATCCCGGGGAAATCCGGGTCGGCGTCACGCTCGGCGGCATTCCCCACCTGCATGCGGCGATGATCGAGGATGCCGAGGATCTTTCCTTCCGCTACGTCGGCTTCGAGGGCACCGGTGCCCGCATTCGGGCACTGGTCGGTGGACACATCGACGCGGCGATCGGCGACATCGCCTCCAGCGGCGAGTTCGTCAAGAACGGGGACCTGCGCTTCCTCGCGGTCGGCAGCCAGGAGCGCCAGGACGAGACGCCGGACGTCCCGACCTTCGCCGAGCTGGGCTATGACCAGCTGTCGCTGAACATCATCCGCGGCATCATCGCGCCCAAGGGCACGCCGCAGGCCCGCATCGATACCCTGGCCGAGGACCTCAAGGCCCTGTCCGAGGATTCCGACTTCGTCTCCGGTGTCGCCAACGCCGGCGCCAAGGTGCATTACATGGGTCCCGAGGCCTACGCGGATTACCTCGAGACCACCGATGCCACCGTCGAGCGGCTGGCCGGGAAGCTTGCCAAATGAGCCGGGCCAGCATGACCCACTCCCCCCGGCCGGCAGGCCGGGAGGGAGCCGTCGAGACCACCGCCAGCCAGGCGAATGCGCGCGCGCATATCGTGCTCAATGCCGCCCTGGCGATGCTGTTCGTCGGGCTGTTCGCCCAGTCGGCCTCCCTGCCGTCCTCGATGTGGGAGCCCCTGGGTGCCGGCAGCTTCCCGCAACTGGTTCTGGGTGCGCTGATCGTCATCAACCTGGCCATCATCGTGCAGGAGGCGAAACGCTATCCGCGGCTCGCCGCTCCACCGCACGGCCTGGTCCGCGACTGGCTGTGGCGTCACCGGCTGGCAATGGGCGTCCTGGGCCTGTTCGCGCTGTTCAGCCTGGCGGTCCCGGTGCTCGGCTTCCCGCTGTCCGCGCTCGCCTTCCTGCTGCTGGTGCAGATCCTGCTGGGCGCACGGCGGCCACGCAGCCTGATTATCGCGCTGGTCATCGCCGGGGTCTTTTCGTTCGGCCTCGACTGGCTCTTCCGCGACGTATTCGTGATCAGCCTGCCGCGCGGCCCGCTGGGCTGAGCGCAGGCCTGCGATCCTTGAAAGGAGACTCGCCATGATGGAAACGCTGCTTTCCGGCGTGGAACAGCTTTTCACCCTGGGGACGATGGTCAGCATGCTGCTCGGCGTGATCGCCGGCGTCATCGCCGCGGCCATTCCCGGTTTCACCATTACCATGGCCATCGTGCTGACCCTGCCGCTGACCTTCACCATGGCGCCGCTGCAGGGCGTGGCGACCATGCTGGCGGTGTACATGGGCGGCTACTCGGGTGGCCTGATCAGCGCGGCGCTGCTGGGCATCCCCGGCACGCCTTCCGCGGTCGCCACCACCTTCGACGCCTTTCCCATGGCACGCAGCGGCCAGCCCGGGCGCGCCCTGGCACTGGGCATCTGGTCGTCCTTCTTCGGCGCACTGGTGAGTGCGGTCATCCTGATCATCGCCGCGCCGCCGCTGGCCATGGTGGCGGTCAAGCTCGGCGCCTGGGAATACTTCTCGCTGATCATCTTCGCCATGACCGTGGTCGCCAGCCTGGTCGGCAAGTCGATGCTCAAGGGGCTGATGACCGGGCTGCTGGGGCTGTTCATCGCCACCGTCGGCGCCGACCCGATGATGGGCGTGGCCCGCTTCACCTTCGGCAGCGACCTGCTGGCCGACGGCTTTCCGTTCCTGGTGGTACTGATCGGCATGTTCGCGGTCAGCCAGCTGCTCCAGGAAGTGGAGGACGCCGAACAGATCAAGCAGGGCAAGCGCCTGATCAACGCCGACGTGTCCTTCAATCCGCTGACGGCGATGCGCGAGACGCTGGCCTACCCGGTCAACCTGTTGCGTTCCTCGCTGGTCGGGGTGTTCATCGGCGCGGTGCCCGGGGCCGGCGGCAGCATCGCCAACCTGCTCGCCTACGACCAGGCCAGGCGGGCCTCGCCCACACCGGAGCGCTTCGGCACCGGTACCCCGGAGGGCGTGATCGCCTCGGAATCCGGCAACTCGGCCACCTCGGGCGGCGGGCTGATTCCCATGATCGCGCTGGGCATTCCCGGCAGCGCCGTCGACGCGGTGCTCATGGCCTCGCTGATGGTGCACGGAATCGGCGTCGGGCCGCGTCTTATCCTCGACCACGGCGACCTGGTCTATGGCATGTTCACCGCCATGCTGGTGGCGGCGGCGATGGTGCTGGTGGTGTGCCTGTTCAGCATGCGCTTCTTCCTGCGCGTGACCGACATTCCACGCTCGATCATCGTGCCGGTGGTACTGGTGTGCTGCGTGATCGGCGCCTTCGCCCTGAACAACCGCGTGACGGACATCTACCTGCTGCTGGGTGTCGGCGTCATCGGCTACGTGCTGAGCAAGCTCGAGTACCCGCTGGCGCCGCTGGTGCTCGGGGTCATCCTCGGCCCCATAGCCGAGACCAACCTGCGCCGGGCGCTGATGACCGACGAGGACTGGACGCTGTTCTTCACGCGACCGATCTCGCTGATCCTGCTGGTACTGGCCGTGGTGTCCGTCGCCCTGGCCATCCGCCACCGCCTGCGTCAGCGGCATGCGCCGGCAACCTGAGCCTTCATGCGCCTGCCCGTGCCGCCACCCGCTTCCCGTCCATGAACGAAAACCGCCGGGCCAGGGCCCGGCGGTAACAAGGGAAACAGCCCCTCACCCGTTGTCAAGGTGCTCGAAGATCGCCGCGAAGTCCTCGCGGCCGCGTCCGGCCTGCCTGGCGCCGGCATAAAGTTCCTTGGCGAGGTTGGCCAGGGTCATCGGCTGCTCGTGCTCGTAGGCGGTCAGTGCCAGCAGGTGCAGGTCCTTGTGCATCCATTCCAGCGGGAACTGGGGCTCATAGTCGCCACGCCGGATCAGTTCCGCCTTGCCGGTCAGAAATGGTGCCGATACCGGCAGCCCCGGCAGGGTGTCCATGAGGAACTCCCGCGAGAAGCCGAGCTTCTCGCCCAGCAAAGCGGTTTCCGAGAACACCGCCATCGACTGGGCGAGCTGGGCGTTGACCAGCATCTTGAAGCTGGTGCCCTGCCCGGTGTCGCCGACGTGCAGGATCTTCCCGCCCATGTGCGACAGCAGCGGCTCGATGGCCTCGAAGTCGGTCCGCTCACCGCCGACCAGGAAGGTCAGCGTCCCGTCCTCGGCCGGCTGACGGGTACCCGCCACCGGCGCATCGACGAAGCGTACCCCGTGCTCCCGGGCACGTTCGGCCATGGCGCGGCTGAACGACGGATTGACGGTGGAACAGTCCACCCACAGGGCATCGTCACGCATCGCCGGCACGAAGCCGTCCTCGCCGAAGGCGACACTCTCGACCACCTCCGGCGAGGCCAGCATGGTGAAGACCACCTCGGCCTCCGCCACCGCCTCGCGCCAATTATCGGCCGTGGCGGCGCCAGCCTCCTTCAGGGCCGCGAGCGGCTCCGGCGAGCGGTTGGCCACGGTCAGCTCCAGCCCCTCGTGCGCCAGCAGGTTGCGGGCCATGCGCCGGCCCATGATCCCCAGTCCGATGAAACTTGCCTTCATGTGACACTCCCGGTTCGATGGATGGTCAGGCTCAGTATTCCAGACAGATCTTGCCGAAGTGCTTCTGGGATTCCTGATGGCGGAAGGCGTCGGCGATCTCGTCGAGCGCGAAGGAGCGATCGATCACCGGGCGCAGGCCGCAGGCTTCGATGGCCCGGATCATCTCGACCTGGTCCCGGTGGCTGCCGACGATCAGCCCCTTGAGCGTGGCCTGCTTGGCCATCAGCTTGGCCGTGGGCACTTCGCCGCCGCGGCCGGTGAGCACGCCGATCAGCGCGATATGCCCGCCGATCCGCACCGCCTCGATCGACTGCGGCAGGGTACCCGGCCCACCGACCTCGATGACGTGATCCACGCCACGCCCGCCGGTGAGTTCCTTGACGCGCTTGCCCCACTCGGGCTCGGTCTTGTAGTTGATGGTGTGGTCGGCGCCCAATTCCTGCAGGCGTGCAATCTTCTCGTCCGATGACGAGGTGGCGATCACGGTGGCACCGAGCTGCTTGGCGAACTGCAGGGCGAAGATCGACACCCCGCCGGTGCCCAGCACCAGCACGCTGTCACCCGGCTTGATGTGGCCGTCCACCACCAGCGCCCGCCAGGCGGTGAGACCGGCGGTAGTCAGCGTTGCCGCTTCGGCATGGCTGTAGCCGGCCGGCGCGTGGGTGAACCAGCCGGCTGGACGCACGACCTGCTCGCGCGCATAGCCGTCGACCCCGTCGCCGGGCACCGTCGTGAAATCGCCCACCGGCGCCGGCCCGGTCTGCCAGGTGGGGAAGAACACCGATACCACGCGGTCACCGACGGCGAACGCCTCGACGCCCTCGCCGACCGCCTCGACCACACCGGCCCCGTCGGACATCGGAATCCGGCCATCCTCGGTGGGCATCGCCCCCGACACCACGCCATAGTCGTGGTAGTTGAGCGAGCTGGCATGAATCCGCACGCGAATCTCGCCCGGACCGGGCTGGCCGGCTTCCGGGCGTTCCTGCACTTCCAGATGATCCAGCCCGCCCGGGGCCTTCAGTGTCACCACCTTCATCACCGCCTCCTTCTCTCAGTTTGATAGCGTCCAAATCATTCTTGGCATCGAGTGCCGGGAACTTCAAGGGATGCACCACGTCGAGTTGGCTAAACTGACGGGAACGCTCTAGGCTGGAGCCGCTCCGGCCCCGGCACGGTGCACGCACCACCCCGAGCTGTGCAGGAGTACACATCGCGCCGGGAGGAATGCGCTCGGGCCAGGACAGGCCGCTACCAGCGCTCCGGCGGTTTCCAGGGAAGGCATTCAGGGAAGGACAGCCCATGACCCCGTATAGACAGCGCGACGGCCAGGCGCAACCCGTTGGCTGGTCGCAGGCGGTGCCACGGTGGGCCGCCATCGGCATCTTTCTGTATCTCTCCGTGTTTGCGCTGGGCTTTGCCCAGCTGTTTCTCGTGCCCATCGTGCTGGCATTCCTGCTGTCGATGGTCTTCAGCCCGGTACGTCGCACCCTGCACCGGCGCGGCCTCTCGCAAGGTCTGGCAGCGATTCTCATCATGATCGCCCTGATGGTGGGGCTGGCCACGCTCGCCACCGCCCTGGCCGTACCGGTCAGCGGCTGGCTGAACAATGCCACGACCATCGAGCGCAAGATCGAGACGCGCCTCAACGAAGTCTCGGGCCCGTTCAGCGGCTTCTTCAGGGCCAAGGAGAAACTCGAGTCGATGACCGAGTCCGACGACAGCAATGTCCAGCAGGTCGAGATGCAGGACAGCACCCTCACCAAAAAGCTCGCCGGCCTCATACCCACCTTCGTCACCCAGTGCCTGTTCACGCTGGTACTGCTGCTGTTTCTGCTCGCCTCGGGCGACATGTTCTATGAAAAGATCGTGCACGTGTTGCCGACCCTGCGCGACAAGAAACGCGCGGTGCGCATCACCCAGGACATCGAGCGCAAGCTCTCCCGCTACCTGTTCACCATCACCCTGATCAACGCCGGCCTGGGCACCGCGGTCGGCATGGCCATGTGGCTGCTGGGCATGCCCAGCCCGCTGAGCTTCGGCATCATCGCCTTCCTGTTCAACTTCGTTCCCTATCTCGGCGCCCTGGCCGGCATCCTCATCGCCTCGGTCGTGGCGCTGGTCTCGTTCGACTGGCTGGGCTGGCCGCTGATCGTCGCGGGGACCTATTTCTTCCTGACCACGCTGGAAGGCCAGATCATCACGCCCTACTTCGTCGGTCGCAGCCTGCGGCTCAACACCGTGGTGGTGTTCCTGACCATCTCCTTCTGGGCCTGGCTGTGGTCGGTGGTGGGCATGATCGTCGCCGTGCCGCTGCTGGTCGCGGTCAAGACACTCAGCGAGCATATCGACAGGCTGGAACCGCTCGGCCACTTCCTGGCCGAACGTCACGCCGAGCCACCGCGCCACGACATCGATTCGGCCAGCGACTAGCCCTGCCCGGGCGACGCCCCCGTTCTTCCGACCCATCTATGCTGAAGGCAGGGGCGTCGGATGCCGTACTGCAGGGGGCGGTTCATGGATGAGGTCACCCGTCAGTTCATCGCCGGTCATCAGGTGCTGCTGCGCCTGACGGTGGCCCTGCTGCTGGGCACCCTGATCGGTCTGGAGCGCGGCTGGGAAGCCCGCCATCAGCAAGCCGGCCAGCGCATCGCCGGCATCCGTACCTTCGCCCTGGTCGGCCTGCTGGGCGGTGTCGCCGCGCTGCTCGCCGAGCGTCTGACCGTATGGGCCTTCCCCACCCTGTTCCTGGGCGTCATCGCCACCGGCCTGACCGCCTACCGGGCGCGGCTCGCCCAGGTACCCAACTACAGCATCACCGGCCTGGTGGGGCTGATGCTGACCTTCAGCTACGGCGCGATCGCCGTGGCCGTGGAGCCGGCCATAGCGACGGCGGCCGCGGTGATCACCGCGATCATCCTCGACAACAAGGCGGCGATCCACGGCCTGCTCAACCGGCTTCAGGCCCACGAACTCGACGCCGGGCTCAAGCTGCTGTTGATCTCGGTGGTGGTGCTGCCGCTGCTGCCCAACCGCAACCTGGGGCCCGGCGGGGCCATCAACCCCTACGCGATCTGGTGGATGGTGGTGCTGATCGCCACAATCTCCTTCACCGGCTACTTCGCGGTGCGGGTCGGCGGAACCCGCAAGGGGCTGCTGTTCACCAGCCTGTTCGCCGGCCTGAGCTCGTCGACCGCACTGACCCTGCACTTCTCGCGCCTGTCGCGTCGCTCACCGGCGCTCGACCCGGTGCTGGCCGCCGGCATCCTGATCGCCTGCGGCACCATGTTCCCGCGCATGCTGCTGCTGGGCACAATGCTGAATCCGACGCTGGCCGCCCGCCTGCTGCCGCCGATCGCGGTGATGGCACTGCTGCTCTATCTCCCGGCGCTATTGCTCTGGCGATCCAGCCGACGCAAGTCGCCGGTGGCGGGACCGGCGCTCGAGCAGAACCCGCTCGACCTCAAGTCCGCCCTCTACTTCGGCGGCCTGCTGACCGGCATCATGCTGCTCGGTGAGTGGTGCCGCGAATGGCTGGGCGATGCCGGCATCTACCTGCTGTCGGCCGCCTCCGGGATCGCCGACGTGGATGCCATCACCCTGTCGCTGGCTCGCATGTCGCGCGCCGCACTCGACCCCGCGACCGCCGTGATCGGCATCGTCGTGGCGGCGGCCGTCAACAACCTCGTCAAGACGCTGATGGCCGCACTGATCGGTTCCGGCAAGCTGGCGATCCGTGTCGCCGGCCCCATGCTGCTCTCGCTGGCGGCAGGACTGGTCATCGCCTGGTGGTGGTGACGACGCACTCGGCTTTTCCGCACCGGTCTCGCTGCCGACAAACGCTTCCGATCACGCCTACATGGCGATTTCGACCGGATTCACCAACCGCGCGAAGATCTCGTAGGGCAGCTGCATGACCTCGGTGTGGCTGCAGGCATTGAAGGCAATCAGGTCGGCCTGGGTCAGGTGCGGCGAGACGAAGACTTCCATCCCGAAGAGGTTGCCGAACGGCGGCATCGCGCCGACCTCGCAATCCGGCAGGCTGTCCTGGAAATCCGCCTCACTGGCCAGTTCGACGCTCTCGGCACCCACCGATCGCGCCATGCGCTGCAGGTTGACATGGTCGCTCGCCGGCAGCACCGCCAGCGCCAGGCGGCCGTCGATCGATACCACCACGCTCTTGGCGAAGTGGCGGCCGGAAACATGCACCGCCTCGGCGATCTCCTGGGCGGTAAAGGCCGGGGAGTGGTGCATGATGACGTACTTGACGCCCTGCTCATCCAGATATCGTGTCACGCGCTCCATGGCCATGACGTTCACCCTCGCGTTGATGGGACAAGGCGCACCGTTGTGCGCCCACAGGGGCAGCAACGATGCGCGGGGACGCTGCCGCCCCGGTAAAGGGCGGCGTCACGCCCGTCGCCTTCGACATCAGGCGGGCCTGCCGCCGTGCCCCCCGTGCCCGCGCATGTTGATCAGCGACCAGATGGCATCGCCGCCGACCAGCACGCCCATGATGAAGCTGTTGATGGCCGCGTTGGTCAGTCCCAGGAAACCCAGGGCAAAGGGCGCCACCAGCAGCCAGACGCCCAGCGCCAGCAGTAGCCATTCTTCCCAGGCCTTCTGTTTCCAGATCGCCAGCGCGGACATGGCGATCAGCACCAGGCCGACCACCAGGGTGCTCCACATCGCCAGCGAGGCCGTCGTGGCAAAGCCGAGCACATAGGGGGATACCGCCAGCCAGGCGCCGAACAGCAGCATGATCCGGTCGCGCCAGCGGGAATGCAGTTGTGCCGTCTTCATGATGCACCTCCCGTCCCTCGGTTGATGGCGTTCACGGTGACGCCGTGTCGCCTCTTCTGGGTATAGGCGCTCCGTGCGAGGTTTCCATGCGCTGGGTCAACAGACGATACGCCCCTGTTCCGCCCGGCGCTTGTTGAGTAAGATGCCTGTCTTCGCTGATGACTGTGACGAGACGAACGACATGGGCAGGGCCTTCCAGAACCGCAAGGAATCCATGGCCAAGACGGCCGCCGCCAAGACCAAGGTGTACAGCAAGTACGGTCGCGAAATTTACGTCTGCGCCAAGGCCGGCGGGACCGACCCCAACGGCAACCTGGCGCTGCGCGGGTTGATCGAGCGCGCCAAGAAGGATCAGGTGCCCTCGCACGTGATCGACAAGGCCCTCGACAAGGCCTCGGGCGGCGGTGGCGAGGACTACTCGGCGGCGCGCTACGAGGGCTTCGGCCCCGGCAGCTGCATGGTGATCGTCGACTGCCTGACCGACAATCCCAACCGCACCTTCGGCGACGTGCGCGCCTGCTTCAACAAGGCCAAGAGCAAGCTCGGCACCCCGGGCAGCGTCAGCCACATGTTCGACCACTGCGCCATCCTCGCCTATGCCGGCGACGACGAGGAAGCCGCACTGGAAGCCCTGATGGAAGCCGACGTCGATGTCACCGACATCGAGAACGAGGACGGCCGCATCACCGTCTTCGCCCCGCATACCGAGTATGCCAAGGCCAAGCAGGCGCTGACCGACGCCTTCGGCGAGCTCGACTTCGAGGTCGACGAGATCCAGTTCATCCCGCAGACCACCACCCCGGTCGAGGGCGACGACGTGGCGATGTTCGAGAAGCTGCTCGACACCCTCAACGACCTGGACGACGTGCAGCGCGTCTACCACAACGCCGACGTCGCCGACGCCTGAACCCCGCCGGAGCGCCGGGCCGCCGGATCGCCGAACCGCCGGACCGCTGCCCCCGGCGGCACGGCCGACACATCTTCGCTACGCTGATGGCCGGGGCACGAAGCCCCGGCCATTCGACGACAGGAGGTGTGTCATGCCCGCCCATTCCAAAGCCCAGCAGAAGGCCGCCGGCGCCGCGCTCGCCGCCAGGCGTGGCGAGCAGAAGGTCAGTGACCTCGACGGGGCCGCCCGCTCGATGTACGACTCGATGGACGAATCCGAGCTAGAGGCGATGGCCGCCACCTCGCGCAAGGACAAGCCGAAGCACGACAACCACTCGTCCTGATGCCCCTCCGCCTGCGGCCGCCGCGCCGAACGGCCGCAGGATCGAGCAAGAATCCGACAGGATCGCATTACCACCCCACGCCGAACGCTGACCATACTGCCGGGTGCAAGTTGTGTCTTTCGCCACGACAGGAGTCATTGCATGCGTTATCGCCAGTTGGGCAATACCGGTCTGTTCGTTTCCGAGCTGTGCCTGGGCACCATGACCTTCGGCGGCCAGGGGGAACTGTGGAGCCAGATCGGCGACGTGCAGCAGAGCGACGCCGACCGTCTGGTCGGCCGCGCGCTGGAGGCCGGCATCAACTTCATCGACACTGCCGACGTCTACTCCGAGGGCCGCTCGGAGGTCATCACCGGCCAGGCCTTGAAGAATCTGGGCGTGCCGCGGGACGAGGTGGTGCTGGCCACCAAGGTGTTCGGCGAAACCGGCCCCGGCGTCAACGCCCGCGGGCTGACCCGCTACCACATCATGGAAGGCGTCAAGGCCAGCCTGAAGCGCCTGCAGGTCGATCACATCGACCTCTATCAGGTGCACGGCTTCGACCCGGCCACGCCCATCGAGGAGACCCTGCGCGCCCTGGACAACCTGGTCAGCCACGGCCATGTGCGCTACATCGGCGTCTCCAACTGGGCCGCCTGGCAGATCATGAAGGCCCTGGGCATCGCCGAGCGCCGCGGCCTGGCTCGCTTCGAGTCGCTGCAGGCCTACTACACCCTGGCCGGCCGCGACCTGGAGCGCGAACTGGTCCCGATGCTCGACAGCGAGAAGCTCGGTCTGATGGTCTGGAGCCCGCTGGCGGGCGGCCTGCTCAGCGGCAAGTACGGCCGCGACAAGGACGCCGAGGCCGGCAGTCGTCGCACCCACTTCGACTTCCCGCCGGTCAATGTCGAACGGGCCTATGACTGCATCGACGCCATGCGCACCATTGCCGACGCGCACGGCGTCTCGGTGGCGCGCATCGCGCTGGCCTGGCTGCTGCATCGCCCGGCGGTGACCAGCGTGATCGTCGGCGCCAAGCGGCTCGAACAGCTCGATGACAACATCGCCGCCACCGAGATTCGCCTGAGCGACGACGAGCTGGAAACCCTCGACCGCGTCAGCGCCCTGCCACCCGAGTACCCGGGCTGGATGCTGGAACGCCAGGGCGAGGTCCGGCGCCAGCAGCTGGACGACTCGGCCAGGGAGTAAAAGGACGACACGGCGGCCTACCGGGTCGCCGTGCCCCGAGCGCGCCTTTCAGTAAGCGATGCGGTGGTCTACCGTGAGATGAACAGCGTTGCCAAACGCTTTCGTTAACCAACGAGCCACCGCCCATGAAGCCTGCCGAGCCAGAACAACGTCCGCCCCCCCTCCGCCCGCCAACACCAGATGGCACTATTCGCCCGCAACTTCTTCAAGCACCCGAAGATGCTGGGCTCGATTATCCCGAGCTCTCGCTTCCTCGTGCGGCGCATGCTGAATCACGTCGACTGGCAGCGCACCCGGGTGCTGGTCGAGTACGGACCGGGAGTCGGCACCTTTACCCGCGAGATCCTGAGGCAGATGCCTGCCGATGCGGTACTGATCGTGATCGAGACCAACGCGGACTTCGTCGACTACATCCAGCGCGTCTATCCCGACCCTCGCATGCAGGTCGTCCATGGCTCGGCGGCCGACATAGAGCAGATCCTCGCTGAACGCGGCCTGGGCCAGGTCGATTACGTCATCGCCGGGATTCCCTTCAGCACGTTGCCCAGTTACGTCGGCGAAAGCATCCTCAATGCGACACATCAGGTAATCTCGCCCGCCGGAACCTTCCTGCTCTATCAATTCTCCCCCAGGCTCCTTCCCACGCTGCGCAAGACCTTCTCCAAGGTGACCCGCGAGTTCGAGCCGATCAACTTCCTGCCGGCGCACTTCTATCGCTGCAAGCCCTGACCCCGGAGGCGACCGCACAACACGGATCAGGGCGCCTTCGCTTCGACCGGCCGGATCACGTTGCCGACGTCGTCGGCCACCAGCAGCCTGCCGCGCCGGTGTGGGCAACCTGGAAGGCGTCCTTCTTCCTCGCGCTTTCTTACCGCAGCAGGGGCCAGCAGCACGCCCCTGTCAAAACCGCCCGCTGAATGACACCGGCCCGCCAACCGTGAGGTTGGCGGGCCGGGATTCAGGGCCCAGGCTCCGCGGGAGCCGGCGTGCCGATCAGCCTGTCTTCGACTTCACGCCTTCCTCGATGCGCCGGCCGATCTCGGCGTCGATGTTCTTCCAGTATTCGAAGACCCGTGAGAGCACCGGCTCCTTCACCCCCCCCGCGACATGACCGACCACGTTGTTGACCAGCCGCTCGCGGGCCGCGTCGTCCATCACCTGGTTGATCAGGGCGTTGGCCTGGCCGTAGTCGTCATCGTCCCGGCGTAGGGCGTAGGGCGCGCGCACCATCTGGCCGTGGGCCTCCCAGGTGGAATCGGTGGGATAACGTTCGCCGTCCGCCGCCGGGCCGCCCTTGGAGTTGGGCGCATAGACCGGATCGGAGACCTTGTTGATGCGCATCGCCCCGTCCTTGCTGTAGCTGTGGACCGGCGCCACCGGCGCGTTGACCGGAATGTGCTTGTAGTTGACGCCGAGCCGGGCCCGGTGCGCGTCGGCGTAGGAGAACACCCGGGCGACCAGCATCTTGTCCGGGCTGATGCCGATGCCGGGGACCAGGTTGTTGGGCTCGAAGGCCGCCTGCTCGATCTCGGCGTGATTGTCGGTCGGGTTGCGGTCGAGCGTCAGCTTGCCCACCTTGATCGGCGGATAGTCCTCGTGCGGCCAGACCTTGGTCAGGTCGAAGGGGTTGAAGCGATAGGTGTCCGCCTCGGCGAACGGCATGACCTGCACGTACAGCGTCCAGCTCGGGTGCTCGCCGCGCTCGATCGCCTCGAACAGATCGCGGGTATGGTAGTCGCTGTCCTCGCCGGCCAGCCGATCGGCTTCTTCCTGGGTCAGGCACTCGATGCCCTGGTCGGTCTTGAAGTGGTACTTGACCCAGAACTTCTCCCCTTGGGCATTCACCCACATGTAGGTGTGGCTGGAATAACCGTTCATGTGGCGCCAGGTCTTCGGGATGCCGCGGTCGCCCATCAGCCAGGTGACCTGATGCGCGGACTCCGGCGACAGGGTCCAGAAGTCCCACTGCATGTCGTGGTCGCGAAGGTTGTTGTCGGCGCGGCGCTTCTGCGAACGAATGAAGTGCTGGAACTTCAGCGGATCGCGCACGAAGAACACCGGCGTGTTGTTGCCGACCATGTCGTAGTTGCCTTCGCTGGTATAGAACTTCAGCGCGAAGCCGCGCGGGTCGCGCCAGGTGTCCGGGCTGCCGCGCTCGCCGGCCACCGTGGAGAAGCGGCTCAGTACTTCGGTCCGGGTGCCGGGCTGGAAGACCGCCGCCCGGGTGTACTGGCTGACATCCTCGGTGACCTCGAAATGCCCGAAGGCACCGCTGCCCTTGGCGTGGGGCTGACGCTCGGGAATGCGCTCGCGATTGAATTGGGCCATCTGCTCGATCAGGTAATGATCGTGCAGCACCAGCGGGCCATCCGGGCCGACGGACAGTGAGTGTTCGTCGCTGGCAACCGGGATGCCGGCATCGGTGGTCGTGGGCTTGCGATTGTCGGTCGTCACGATGATTACTCCCCTTTCTATAACCGTGGCCTGGGCAGCCACGCAGTGGTGTCTCGGCCGGCGGCCGTGCCTGCAGATCCCTGCAACCGCCCGGCGTCTCGCGGCCGGTGACGAACCGGCTGCACGCCCCGAGAGACGAAAAACGGTGATAGCCCGTCGGCCTCGACCGAACGGAACGCACGAAGGGAGTTATAGTTAGTCACGCGAGTGCCTGTCCAACGCCGCCGGCGGCGCCGGACCGGCAGAATCGGTCCGGTAGCCCACAAGTCCTGTTCCGATCCATTGCCCGCCCTCGTCGCCAGCCCGCACCACACGGCGGCTGGAGCACCAACCGACCGCGCGGGTAACGGCGCGCTTCATAGCGGCGTTCGATGCCGGCCATGGTTATTATTCATCGCCTTGTGCCATCGGAAGGGGCCGATTCATGCCCCCGCCCTGTGCACGGGAGCAAAAAACGGTAGGATGAAAGACGCAACAACGTCAGCAGGAGTCACGACACACGATCGATCATTGATTCAGCCGATACGGGAGGTTCTCATGGCAGTCTACAAGCCGGAGTGGCGGTGCCTGTTCAGCGTCAGCGACGAAGCCGAGGAATCATCCACCTGGAAGGAGCGCCTCGCCTGGCGATTGCGGGCCTTCGCGGACCGCATCGACAGCAGCGGCCGAACCCTGAAGATCGATTACAACATTTCTCCCCACGTCAGCCGCGAGGACATCGACACCTGCCTTGGCAAGGGCTTTGAAGTCACCCAGGGTCTGCTCACGCAACTCGCCCACCAGGCCGCCTGCGAACACGTCATGCGCGACGCCAAGGCGGAACTCTACGACTGAGACCCAGTTCCCGGAGTCGCCCGGCTCCGGGACGCCCCTACGGCCGCTCCCGGCGACGCGTTACCATACCGACTCACTTCCTGCGAGCGCGCGCCATGCCGATTCTCCACTGCATCGTTCACCGCATCGACAAGGCCGACGGCGACCAGCCTGCGGTGCTGACCGCCGCCGACACGCCCCTGGCCCCCTCGCCGCAGCTGGACGACCTGCTCGCCGAGCTGACCACGCGCTTCAATGCCAAGCGCAAGGGCTGGGGCTATTTCCGCGAGGACGCCGCCGGCCGTTCACTGGCCGCCCTGCTGCCCGCCTATCTCGACAGTGGCGAGGCCGAGCCCCGGACCGAGGCCTTCGCCACCCTGTCCCGCCAGGCGGCGGAAAGCCTGCGCGAGCTGGTCGAGCAGCAGCTGCCGACCGGCGGTTACCTGCTCATGGCCCACGTCCGCCAGGGGGAGACCGAGCACCTGACCCTGGCCCTGTTGCACGCCCGGGCCGGCTTCGGCGTGGACGCGCAGCTCGCGGTCGTGCCGGCCGCCCCGCTCAACGTCAGCCAGCCCGCACTGGCCGCGCGCATCGACCTGACCCAGATGCGTGCCGGCCACTCGCGCCAGTATGTCGCCTTCACCCGCGACCGCGGTGGTCAGGCCCTGGCCGAGGCGTTCCGCGACTGGCTGGGCTGCGAGGAGGGGGCGGATGCCCCCGAGGAAACCCGCACCCTGCTCAAGGCCTTCAGCGACTATGTGGAAAGCGAGGCCCTGCCCGAGGAGGCCGCCCGCGAGAAGACCGACGCCCTGCTCGACTACGCCAGCGATCAGGCCGGCCGCGGCGAGCCGCTGACGCTCGACGCCCTTTCCGAACTCGTCGACGACCAGCAGCCCCGGGCCTTCTATGATTACATTCGCAATCAAGACTACGGACTGGCGCCGGAGATCCCGCCGGACAAGCGCACCCTGCAGCAGTTCAAGCGCTTCACCGGGCGCGCCGGCGGCGTCTCGATCAGCTTCGACTCGCACCTGCTGGGCAACAGCATCGAGTACGATGCCGATCGCGACCGGCTGATCATCAAGCAGGTGCCCGACGCCCTGAAGACACAGCTTCGGGAGCGCCACACCTGAATCATTTCCCTGCCAACCGTCATCGGCCAGGAGGCCCCATGCAGTCACGCTACTTCACGCTCATCGACTATCCCGACGGCACCCCGGCGCGCGAGCTGTTCGACCTGCGTACCCGCGAGTTGCCCGAACTCGGCGACGGCGAGATCCGGGTGCGCAACACCTGGCTGTCGGTCGACCCCTACATGCGCGGCCGCATGAGCGGCGTGAAGACCTATGTCGACCCCTTCATCGCCGGCGAACCGCTGGATGGCGCCGCCGTGGGCGAGGTGATCGAATCCCGCGACGCCCGCCTGCCGGTGGGCACCCGGGTCAGCCACATGGCCGGCTGGCGCGACGTGGCCCAGCTGCCCGGTGACGCCGTTCATCCCCTGCCCGAGCTCGACGTGCCCGATTCCGCCTTCCTCGGCGTGCTGGGCATGCCCGGCATGACCGCCTGGACCGGCCTCAATCGCATTGCAGACATGCGCGAGGGCGACAACGTGCTGGTCAGTGCTGCCGCCGGTGCCGTGGGGTCACTCGCCGTGCAACTGGCCAAGGCCCGGGGCGGCAAGGGCAAGGTGGTCGGCATCGCCGGCGCCCCGGAAAAGCTCGAGTGGCTGGCCTCGCTGGGCGTCGAGCCGGTGAGCTACCGTGGCAAGGACGCCGGCGAGCTCGCCGCCGATCTGCACAAGGCCTGCCCCGACGGCTTCGACGTGGTCTACGAGAACGTCGGCGGCGCCTGCCTGGAAGCCGCCCTCGACAACCTGCGCATCGGCGCCCGCATCGCCATATGCGGGCTGATCGACAGCTACAACGCCACGGCCCCCGCACCCGGCCCGAGCAATCTCGCCAAGCTGCTGTTCAACCGGGCGCGCATGGAAGGCTTCATCGTCACGGATCACTGGGACCACTACGCGCACTTCCTCACCACGGTCGGCCCGCTGGTGGCCAACGGCGAGATCACCTATCGCGAAACCGTCGAGGAAGGGCTGGAAGCCACGCCCGACGCCTTCCTCAAGCTCTTCGACGGGAGCAATACCGGCAAGATGCTGGTCAGGCTGTAAAACCGGCCCGTCTATTCATCGCCACCGGCTGCCGGCCGAGTGCCCACGGGCACCATCAGGTGCTGGTAGTCGGTGCCCTTCCACATCACGTAGGGGCCGCCGTTGTCAGGGTCGGTGGGAAACGCCCCGAGCAGCGCCGCCGGGGCGATGATCATCAGGTGCGGCCCCTCGACGATCCACTGGTTGTCATCGGTTCGTTGCGCGGCGTAGGGGTCGACGTTGCTGGCCCCGGCATCGCCCTGCAGCATGTAGGCGATGCCCAGCCGGTCGGCGGTGAAGGGTTGCTTGTCCTGCCAGGCCTTGGCCCACGCCATCCAGGCTGCGTCGAGACACAACGGCGCCGTGCCCGACAGGCTCGGCGGCGTCGGCATGCAAGTATACCCGTTGCTGCCCTCCTGCAGGACATTGCCCTCCCAGTCGACCACGGTGGCCTCTTTCGCCATCCCCGGCCAGGCGGCGCTCAAGGCCTCCCGGAGCGTGTCCGATGCGGCCGACACGGGCCCCGCTACCACCAGGCCACCGGCAACCAGGCTGGCGACACCGGCCCAGGCAACCGCAATACGTGCTTTCATCGTCCTGCCCTCCCTTGCCGGGCCCGCGCCTGCCGCCATGGCCGGCGCGGGCCCCTCGCGTGACGCGCATGACCTGCAGCGACACGGTCGCTGCCCTTCCAGTCAAGGCAAGTTCAGGCGCATTCACCACAGGAAACCGCCCTCATCCGGCATGCTGCCTGTCGCGACGGCGGGAGCACGAGCCCCGCCATCCCGGGTGCGGGTTTCCGACCATCCCGCCCCGCCATACTCCGCTCGTCACCCTCCGGCCGGCTCGGATGCCGCGGCGACGGAGGCTGTCGAGTTCCGGCGTTCGCTGCGGGCGATGATCGACGTACCCACCAGATCGCCGGTGACGTTGAGCGCCGTGCAGCCCATGCCGACCAGCGCGTCGATGGAGGTCAGCAACGCGACCGTTTCGATCGGCAGCCCCACCTGAGTGAAGACGGTGGCGATCATCACGATGCCGGCTCCCGGCACCCCGGCGGTGCCGATCGAGGTCAACGTGCCGATCACCACAATCTCGAGCATGCTGGTCAGATCCAGCGGCGCGCCGATCACGTTGGCGGCGAACACCGCCGAGATGGCGATACGGATCGCCGCGCCATCCATGTTGATGGTCGCCCCCAGCGGCAGGCTGACGCCGTAGATGCTGCGCGGCAGTTGCAGGCGGCGGGCGGCATCGAGGGTCAGCGGCAGCGTGCCCGAACTGCTCTGGGTGGCGAAGGCGGTGGCCATCGGCGTGCGCGCCTCGCGGAAGAAACTCCCCAGCCGCACGCCGAACAGCCCCATCAGCACGGCATAGATGACCAGTTGCACCGCCAGGGCGATATAGAGCACCGCCACCATGTCGCCCAGCGAGAGGATCGTGTTCAGCCCTTGTCTGCCCACGGTCCCGGCGACAATCGCGAACACCCCGATGGGCACGTACTGCAGCACACCGCCCATCACCCGCAGCGTCACTTCGTTCAGGGCCTCGATGACCCGGTAGAGGCGCTCGCCCAGCTCGCCCTGGCGCTCCGAGGAGCGCAGCATCAGCAGCGCGATACCGAAGACGATGGCGGTAAAGATGATGCCCAGCAGATTCACCTCGGCGAAGGCCGAGACGATGTTGTCGGGCACGATGCTCAGCAGCACATGCACGAAGCCCGGGTTTTCGGGCACATCGATCCGGGCGTTCTGGTCCAGCGTCATGCCGCTGCCCGGCTCGAACAGGGTGGCCACGGCCAGCCCCACGATGATCGCCAGCGCCGAGGTGACGACGTAGTACGCCAGCAGCTTGCGCCCCGTGCGCCCCAAGCTGCCGCGTTCGCCCTGGTTGATGCCGACCATCAGCGTGAACAGCACGATCGGCACGATCAGGAACTTCAGCAGCCGCAGCAGCAGATCACCGAATGGCGCCAGCCAGTCGGCGGCCGTCTGTCCGCCGACCAGGCCGACGATCACGCCCAGTACCAGCGCGATGCTGACCCGCAGGATCAGCGACGCATTCAGATAGCCTCGCCACAATGCCTTCACAATAATGCCTCCTCTGCCGCGACCGATACCCGTCGCGGGTCGTGATGTCATGTCCCTTGTTCGCCGTGCCCCTGCGAGCAGCGTGGCGCCACTCGGCCCATCCAGTACAGCAGCGCACGTCGAAGGCTGCGTCCCGGTGCGATTCTTCGTATGCTGGCAGCAGTCACGAGCACAAGGACCTTCGGCGATGACGCAACGCACCCTGGACTGCTGGCTGACCGATATGGACGGCGTCCTGATCCACGAGGATCGCGCCCTGCCCGGCGCGGCCGAGCTGATCGACCACTGGCGCAGTCAGGGCACGCCCTTTCTGGTGCTTACCAACAACTCCATCTATACCCCGCGGGATTTGAGTGCCCGCCTGGCACGAATCGGCCTCGAGGTACCGGAAGAGCGCATCTGGACCTCGGCGCTGGCCACCGCCGCTTTCCTGCGTGACCAGTGCCCCGGCGGCTCGGCGTTCGTGATCGGCGAGGCCGGCCTGACCACGGCGATCCACGAGGCCGGCTTCGTGATGACCGACGTGGCCCCGGACTTCGTGGTGCTGGGCGAGACGCGCACCTACTCCTTCGAGGCGATCACCCGGGCGATCCGCCTGATCGAGGACGGCGCGCGCTTCATCGCCACCAATCCCGATGTCACCGGTCCCAGCCCCGAAGGGCCGATGCCGGCCACCGGCTCGGTGGCGGCCCTCATCACCGCCGCCACCCAGCGCCAGCCCTACTACGTCGGCAAACCCAACCCGATGATGTTCCGCTCGGCGCTCAACCGCCTCGGCGCCCACTCCGAACGCACCGGGATGATCGGCGATCGCATGGACACCGACGTGGTGGCGGGCATCGAGGCGGGGCTGCACACCGTGCTGGTGCTCAGCGGCATCGCCACCCGCGACGACGTGGAGCGCTACCCCTACCGCCCGCGGGAGATCCTCGACTCGGTGGCCGACCTGCTGCCCTGAGCCCCAAGCACGGACGCCCGACCCCTTACGGGGCCGGGCGTCGCCGTCGGGCACGCGGCCCGTTCACGAGGACTGCAGCTTGTCCTGCGTGCGCGTCTCGAAGTCGCTGGCGTCGTGGCGCTCGTGGAGCTGGGTTTCCGGCTCGCCGAAGGTACGGTTGACCATGCGCCCGCGCTGCACCGCCGGGCGGGCATCGATCTCCTTCGCCCAGCGCACCACGTGGGTGTACTCCTGCACCTGCAGGAACTCCGCCGCATCGTAGAGCCGCCCCAGCGCCAGCTGGCCGTACCAGGCCCAGTTGGCGATATCGGCAATGGTGTAGTCATCGCCGGCCAGATAGCGGCTCTCGGCCAGGCGCCGGTCGAGCACGTCGAGCTGGCGCTTGGCCTCCATCGCATAGCGGTCAATGGGGTATTCGAGCTTCTCCGGGGCGTAGGCATAGAAGTGCCCGAAACCGCCGCCCAGGAAGGGCGCGCTGCCCATCTGCCAGAACAGCCAGTTGAGCGCCTCGGTGCGCGCGCCGTGATCCGTGGGCAGCAGGGTGCCGAATTTCTCGGCCAGATACAGCAGGATCGAGCCGGACTCGAACACCCGGGTCGGCGGCTGGGTGGTGTGGTCCATCAGCGCGGGGATCTTCGAGTTGGGATTGGCCGCGACGAAGCCGCTTCCGAACTGCTCGCCCTCGCCGATATCGATCAGCCAGGCGTCGTATTCGGCGTCATGACCGAGAGCCAGCAGCTCCTCGAACATCACCCCGGCCTTCACGCCGTTGGGCGTGGCCAGCGAATAGAGCTGGAACGGGTGTTCACCGACAGGCAGCTCCTTGTCGTGGGTCGGCCCCGCGACAGGGCGGTTGATGCTGGCGAACTTGCCGCCACTGGCCTTCTCCCACGTCCAGACCTTCGGCGGTGTGTACTCGGTGCCTTGGCTCATGCGGCCTCCTGCGTCGATTGATGAACTCGGACCCTGGCGAACAGCCTGATGGCCGCCGCCTGAAAAGGTAGTCTGTTAATCATTGGGGCGCGGCTCGGGGGCTTCAAGTCTTGCGTTGTCGGGGGCTCAGGGGATCGTGCTGCAACACCGCCAGCTTCCGAACGAGACCAGTCTGGAAATCAGGCCTCAATCCACTTAATTTTCCCATAAGCTGGCCGATAATCGTTACCGGCAGACGACCATCCAACGAAAACAATGACACGCCTCTCCTGACTGCCCTACACGAACACGGATCATAAAGGGAAGCCCTCACATGAGGCATGTCATGCAGCACCTCTCGATGAAGCGCAAGTTTCTGCTCGTACTCGCGCTTCCCATACTAGCCATGCTCTACTTCGCCATCAGCGGTGCCATCGAGCGTCAGCAGGTCGCGGCGGGGATGTCCCGGCTTTATACCTTCACGTCGCTGGCAAAGCAGGCGGGTAATCTGGTTCATGAACTTCAGCGCGAACGGGGCATGACGGCCGGCTTTCTCGGCAGCCAGGGAAAACGCTTCAAGGAGCGCCTGAGTGAACAGAGACAGTCGTCCGATCAACGCGTGTCGCGCTTGCTGAGTACGCTGGATACTATCGACGTACGGCAACTCGGCCAGGCGGCCGGCGCCAGCATCGCCAGGGCCAGGAAGGATCTGGGTAACATTCAGGCCGTGCGTCGTCAGGTGGATTCGCTGAGCCTGCCTCTCCATGACGCCCTGGCCTATTACACCGGGATCGACAACGCCCTGGTGACGCTCGCCGGTCAACTCAGCCACCGGACCGGCAATGCCGATATCGCACGGCGCCTGACCGCTTACCACGAGCTGCTGAAGGCCAAGGATCTGGCCGGCATTGAACGCGCCCTGCTGGCCAATACCTTCGCTGCCGATCAGATGACAGCGGACACATACCGTCGCTTCCTGCGCCTGCTGGGCACCGAAACCGCCGCCCTGGACAGTTTCAAGGTGCTGGCCGACCCCGGCCTTGTCGAACGCTACACGCAGGCCCTCTCCGGCCCCGAGATGGCACGCCTGGATGACCTGCGCAAGCTGGCCATCGAACGGGCCGATCAGGGCCACTTCGGCGTGGACCCACAACAGTGGTTCGACTGGCAGACCACCAAGCTCGAGCGCCTGAAAGGCATCGAGGATGCCGCCGCCGACAGCATTCTGGACGAGGCCAGGAACCTGCGGCATTCGGCCAATACCGCCCTGTGGACCTATATTGCCGTGGCTCTGGGTGTTCTATTGCTGACTCTGGCACTGGCCCTGCTCATCGTGCGCAGCATTCTCCTGCCCCTGAATCGCAACCTGCAGGCCATCCAGACCCGCGGCGGCGACCTGACACAACGGCTCGACGCCGCAGGGAGCGATGAACTGGCCCGTCTTTACCAAGCCTTCAATCAGGCTACCGAAGATACCGAAACGCTGGTGGCACGGATTCGTCGCAATGCGCAATCCATCGACCTGGCCAGTGGCGAAATCGCTCAGGGTAACCAGGACCTGGCCCAGCGTACCGAAGAACAGTCAGCCTCTCTGGTGGAAACGGCCTCCAGCATGGAGCAGATGACCTCGACTGTGCACAACACCGCCCAGCATGCCAGCCAGGCGCGCACCCTGGCCCGGGACGTCAGTGAACAGGCACTTCAGGCACAAGGGGTGGCGGATCAGGCGCGTGACGCCATGCATAATATCGAGGCTGCCAACCAGGAGGTCACCACCATCGTCGGCACCATCGACAGCATTGCGTTCCAGACCAACCTGCTGGCGCTCAATGCCTCGGTGGAGGCCGCCCGTGCCGGTGAGCACGGCAAGGGCTTCGCCGTGGTGGCCGAGGAAGTTCGCAAGCTGGCCAGTCGCAGTGCCGGCGAGGCCAGCCGAATCCGCGAGCACATCAACCGCAACGTCACCACCATCGACCGGGGCAACACACTGGTCAGCGATACTCACGCGACCCTCGCCGAGATCGCCACACGCATCGAGCAGGTGTCGACGCTGGTCACGGACATTGCCAACGCTTCCACAGAACAGTCGTCAGGAATCGAGCAGATCAATCAGGCCGTGGCCCAGCTCGACGAGGTGACCCAGCAGAACGCCGCGCTGGTCGAACAGGTTGCCGCCGCCAGCCGTTCACTCAACGAGCAGGCCAGTGACATGGTGTCCCGGGTCGAGCATCTCAGGGTCAGCGATCAGCCGGTTTCAACGCCCGCTTCGCTGACGCACACGCCCTCCCGGGAGTCCCGTCGTCGGGCAACCGAAATCGCCTGACGCCACCGGCCGGCCGGGAAGCCCGGCTTCCCGGCCCCGAGTCACACCAGCGCCCGGACAGCCTCCCGCTCCAGCCGCCAGGCGATCTCCTCGAAGCGCGTCACCCCGGCTTCGCGAAAACGCGCCTGATGGGCGATCACGTCCTTGCGCGACAGTTCGGTGAGAGCGTGAGCGTCGCCATAGAGGCGTTGCAGTTCGTCCGGCAGCACCGGGAACGGCGGCCCCGGCATCTCCCGGTGGTCGTACTCGAAGGCGATCAGCAGCTGCGGCGCCTCGCCCGACAGGGTCAGCACCTGGGCCACGTAGGTCTTGCGCATCGCTTCCGGCAGCGCTACCAGCGCCGCCCGGTCGTAGACCAGGTCCACGCGCCCCAGCGCGCCGGCCGGCAGTGCAAAGATATCGCCCTGGAAGACGGTCAGCCCACCGTGGCGCCAGCGTCGGCCACCCTCCCAGTCATCGATCGTCGGCTCGACGCCCAGCTCCTCGAACAGCTGGCCGACCGCCAGCTCGCTGAGCTCCGCGCCCACTACCTCGTACCCTTGCGACAGCAGCCAGCCGATGTCCCGCGTCTTGCCGCACAGCGGCACGAAGACCCGCGCCCCGGCCGGCAGGCCGAAGCCGGGCAGGTAGCGCTCGAGAATCGGGTGGACGAAGGGCAGGTGAAAGCCCAGCTGGGCGTTCTGCCAGCGGGATCGCCAGAAGTCGGCTTCCATCGGGATGCTCCGGTTGACGACAGGGGGTCCGAGTATGCCGCATGTCCCCGGGGATGACACCCGCCGCCCCGGCGGGTGCGCCCCAGAGACGTCAACGATGCCGATCATCCGGCTCGGTCCGGGCCTCCCCACGCGCGACATCCTCGCGGCTGACGACCATCACCTCGCGCGGCCACCACTCCGGGTGATGGTCCCGTATGAAGGCCATCATGCGTTCCCGGATGTTCATCTCCGCCACCCAGCCGGCGAAGGGGTCCGAGGTCATCAGATAGCAGATGAACGTCTGCGCCATGTCGGTCTGCCCCGTCACGTAACAGCACAGCTTGTGATGCTCGATGACGTTGTCCTCCTCCTGGGCGTACTCCATGAACTTCTCCCGCAGGCACTGGATATCCGCGCTCAGGTGCACGCTCATCTCCAGGCTGCGGTACTCCTTGGCGTTCTTGACCGAGAGGTTCTCGAAGGGCTTGGAGACGAAATAGGTGACCGGCACGATCACGCGGCGCTCGTTCCACGACCGCAGCCGGATGAAGGTATAGAAGATGCCCTCCACATGGCACCACTGGCCCTCGAACATCACCAGATCGCCGATACGGATGGACTTCGCCAGCGACAGCTGAAACGACGACAGGATATTGCCCAGCACGGCCTGGCCGGCGATACCTACCAGCACCGTCAGCACACTGGCGGAAGCGAGCAGCGACATGCCCAGCGTCTCGAAGAGCTGGATCTGGCTCAGCACGTAGACCGATACGGCGGTGACCGTGACCAGAATGATCAGCCGGCGCAGCGCGTAGAGCGTGGTCAGCAGCTTGCGGTCATCCTTGTGCTTGGTGTCGTCGATCTGCCCCATCAGGCGCCGCGTCATCCGCAGCATGACGGTATCGACGAGACGGATCGCGATGGTCCCCGCGCCCCAGGCCAGAATCGCGATCAGCAGCACCCGAAAGGACGTGGTGACCACCGCCGAGAAGGACACCACGTAGTCCAGCAGCGCTTGGGTCACCAGCGACATGACGATGAGCGCCACCGGCATGCGGATCTGGCTGGCGAAGATGCTGGGCGCCCCGGCGGGCAGGAAACGCTTGATCAGGCCGACCAGCCGGTAGATCCACCAGCCCGTCAGGCCGACCGCCACCAGCACGAGGGGAATGGCGATCCACTCCCAGATCTTGAGCAGCCCGAACGACTTCTTCAGCGGTTGGGGGATATAGGATTCCAGAAACGACGGGCCGTATTTCTCGTAGAGCAGCGGCACCGACGAGACACTGTCCGGCATGACCAGCCATACCGGCTCCTGGTCGCCCACCCGGTACCGGCCCAGCCGGATGTCGTAGGCTTCCCCCTGGGCGGTGAGCGAGGCCAGCTTGATGTTGCGACGCGGCTTGCCCGCATGGGGGCGCTTGTCCGCCGGGTGCTCGTTGGCGGCATCCTGGCGACCGGGCAGGCTGGACACCTCGAGCCACTCGCCCCGCCTGAGCACCTCGGCCAATTGCATGGCGAGCGTGCCGCCGCGCTTGCGCTGCTCCGCCGGTTCCAGCTCGGAAAGGTTGAGGATATGCGCCGCCGCGCCGAAATCCTCCTGTTTCGTCAACTCCAGAAAACTCCGGATCGCTTCCCGCGGGGTCGACCGCTTGACCACCTTGGGCGCCTCGCCCAGGCCCGCATTCAGCGAATCGACGGAGAACCAGAGCTCCGACTTATCCTCCTCGTCCTGAGGTTGCGCCATGCACAGGCTGGAAAATACCAGCGCCACTGCAGCGACCAGCCACAGCCGCCACGAATCGTTTTTCGTCATGCGTCCCTTACCGATATTCAGTGGGTCATCCGTGTCATCCACCGCCCGCCGAGCCAATCCCGGTCCGGCGGGCCGCGCCTGCCGACCGGCCTTCCGGGCCGGTCACCGTTCAAGTACAGCCCACCGGCTGGCGGGGCGTCCACAACATGAGTCAGCAAATACTGACGATTGAGGTCAGGCTGAGTGACACCAGGTTCGTCATGCGGGCAGGCACAAAAAAGCCCTCCGGCCAGAGGCGGAGGGCAGCGAGGACATGTCGGACGGGACGCCGGCAGCAGCGCCTGTTACGGGCTGGGGAAACGTGAACGGAAGAAGATATGCAGGATGCCCATGGCCCCGTGGCCAATGATGTAGGCCTCGATCAGCCCGGTCAGCAGGGCATGGACCGATCCCGCCTGAGGCGCCCAGGGCAGGTGATAGCTCCAGGAAATGAACCAGGTGAAGCCCGAGAACACCACAAGCAGCAGCGCCCCCAGCCCCAGGCCGTGCATGATGGCCGCCAGCCCGCCGGGGCCCGGCTCCGGCATGCGCAGCCGCAGCAGCGTGCGCAGATCAGCCATCAACGGCGCGACATTGCCCACCAGCCAGGGAAAGTAGTAACGCAGGCCGCGATGCCGGATCACCGCGAACAGGAAGATCAGCGAGATCGGCACCAGCAGCAGCCCCATGCCGATATGCAGCCAGGTGCCATAGCGCTCGGGGAGCTGGCTAGCCACCTCGCCCGTCCGGGTGAATCCCATGAAATTGCTGAGGATGATCTGGCCGATCACCATCGACAGCACGGTCAGGTGAAACGCCAGCACGAGCGGTGTCTGGCGCTCCCGGAAATACCCCATGGTGGTGCCCACTACGTTCATTCGCCCTTCCCCCACGTTACGTATCGAGCCGACGACCCTGTTTCCGGGCCTGCCGGCGTGGCGCGCTCCGGCGATCCACGACTCGCCGAATGTAGTGATACCACCGCTATCTTAGCTTTAGCTTAAGGGAATGGGGGAGACAGATCGGCTTGACCGTCGTTCCTCCATCCGCCCTCGCCCCCATCCCGAACGACTCACGCTGACCCGCGAAGAGCTAAAATTGTTATTTGCAAAATACCGACGCCTTCTACACTGGGGAGTGACCGCAAGGCTCTCCGGCAACATTCAACAAAAAGGAATCGATCGCAGAAACATCGTGGCCGTTGTCGGCAGCATGGTGTGGATGACAGGGGGCTTGGCTACCCGGTCCCACCCGAGGACAACAGACTGAATCAAATACGGACGTTATCAAGGGGTGTTATTATGAAAAAGTTTGTAAACGCTTCTCTGCCCGTGCTGGTTGGGGCTTCTCTTCTGTTTGCCTCCTCTGCCATGGCCCAAGGGATGGGCTCAACGGTAGGCCCGAAGACGGGTGACAGGGAATTCTCCATCTCCGGTACCGGTACCAGCAACAAGGACTTCGACAACGGCAGCTTTGGCGTTTCCGGTGACTACGGCTGGTACCTGTCCGGTCAGACGCTGGTGGGCGTTCGTCAGAGCGTGAACTTTGCCGACGTGCAAGGCGATAGCGACAACACCTGGAATGGCAGCACGCGGGGCTTTGCCGATTACCACTTCGGCCGCGGCGCAGCCCGTCCCTTCGTGGGCGCCTCGCTCGGCGGCATTTATGGCGACGGCGTGAAGGACACCGGCATCGCCGGCCTGGAAACCGGCCTCAAGTACTACATGCTGCCGAGTACCTTCATTCAGGGCAGGGCCGAGTACCAGTTCCTGTTCGACAGCAGCAACAGCGCCCAGGACAACATCGACGATGGCGCCTGGGCCTACACCATCGGCATGGGTATCAACTTCTGATCGGAAACGAACCATGATCGTGAAGTGACCCGATTGGGAGCGAACACCCCAAACGACTGGGGTGTTCGCGCCCAATTTGCGCCCAAGAAAACTCGCCACGGTTTTCCGATGTATTCAAGGCGAATGCGACGAGCCTGTTGATCGCGACGCCGAGGTTGACCCCGCGATGACATTCGAGCGATTCGTGTTGCTACCAGGGGCTCGGGAAATGCGAACGACCGCAGATATGCAGGATGCCCATCGCGCCGTGACCGAGGGTATAGGCCTCGATCGACCTGACGTGAACCCTCCTGACGAACGACCCGGAATTTCCGGATAGTTGGTTCTCGCACCAGCTCACCTTCGTCGTAGACGTTCAGAACGTGCTCATTGATCGTCCGAATACCCTTGTCAAAAGGTTCGGACATCTGCCGCTGGATCAGCCATACCGTCTCGCGGCCTTCGTCCAGACGCACCTCGACCGCCTTCTCGGCATCCTCGTAGATCAGGATCGAGCCGTACTGGCTGCCACGGCCGGTGTGCACGTTTACCCCTTGGGGCAACTTCCGGTGCCACAAGGCCATCTGGAGGGCGTCACAGACCCGGTAATGCCGCCGCGTGCAGGCCCAGGAACCCGTTACGGAAACAACGCCTTTCCACCGCCATTATCCTGGGAAAATACTCGGCACTATCCCCATAAAACAGGATTAACATATTAATTATCAGCACCTAGCCGATTTTTTGGAAAGTATTGATAAACTCGCTGGTTTGACAGGCTCCGCCCCGCGGCGAAGCTATCTACAACTATCGGCAGGGAGACTTTCATGGCTCGCAATATCATCGTTCTGGGTGCCGGCATGGTCGGCGTATCCGTGGCCTGGCACCTGGTGCGTCGCGGCCATGACGTCACGCTGGTGGACCGCCGCGAGCCGGGGCTCGAGACCTCCTTCGGCAATGCCGGCATCATCCAGCGCGAGGCCGTGCGCCCCTACGCCTTCCCCAAGGATATCGGCACCCTGCTGCGGGTGCTGCCCAACCGCCAGGTGGACATCCGCTATCGCCCCACCGGCATGATGAGCGCGGCGGGCCCGCTGCTGGACTACTGGCTGAACTCGAGCGGTGAGCGCTACGCGCGCATCGTGCGCGAGTGGGCCTCGCTGATCATGCGCTGCCAGGAGGCCCACGCGCCGATGATCGAAGCCGCCGGCGCCGAGGCGCTGGTACGCAAGGGCGGCTGGCTGGAGCTTTACCGCACCCGCAAGGCGTTCGAGGAACGCCAGCAAGTGGCCCAGGAGAATCACGAGCGCTTCGGGGTCGAGTACGAGGTGCTGGACGCCGAGGCGCTCTACGCCAAGGAGCCGCACCTGGGCAAGGGGCTGATCGGGGCGATTTACTGGACGCAGCCCTGGATGGTCTCGGACCCCGGCGGCCTGGTGCAGGCCTACGCCCGCAGCTTTGCCGACCAGGGCGGCCAGGTGAAGCAGGCCAGCGTCGAGGACGTGCTCCAGACCGAGGGCGGCTGGCAGGTCAAGACCAGCGAGGGGGATCTGGAGGCGGAGGAAATCGTGGTGGCCATGGGCCCCTGGACCGGTGAACTGCTGGCGAGGCTGGGCATGAAGGTGCCGCTGTTCGTGAAACGCGGCTACCACATGCACTACTCCGCCGAAAACGAGGCCAAGCTCAACCACTGGGTGATGGACGCCGAGAAGGGATTCCTGCTCGAACCGATGCGCGCCGGAATTCGCCTGACCACCGGCGCCGAGCTGGCCGACCTGAACTCGCCGCCCCAGTACAAGCAGCTGGCCGCCGCCGAGAAGGTGGCACGCAAGCTGTTCCCGCTGGGCAAGCGTCGCGACAGCCAGCCCTGGAAAGGCGCCCGCCCCTGCCTGCCCGACATGAAACCGGTGATCGGCCCAGCCCCCGACAAGGCAGGGCTGTGGCTCGCCTTTGGCCACGGCCATCAGGGCTTTACCCTGGGCCCGGCCACCGGCGAACTGCTCGCCCAGATGATGGATGGCGAAAAACCCGCGGTGGATATGGCCCCGTTCCGCGTCGATCGGTTTTGAAGGTGAAGTTATAACGAAAGCGGGCGCCCTTGAGGCGCCCGCTTCAAAAGATAGCTTGGGTAACGGTGCCTGTACGAGCACTCGAGCCGAGAACACCCAGCATTAGCCGCTCAGGGTGCAGAAACTAGGGGGGGAGGGGCATTACATAACTCACACCCCCAGCCATGCTCACTTACATAAGAGAAACAATAGAGTCCCAATCACGATTGGTGACCATGACAAATCTTGCTCGGCCTTGACTTTCCTTAGCCCATAACTCACCGATCATCCGGTCTTCCTTGGCCTTGTCCGTTGAGTAACGGTCACCGCCCTTATACTCAATAACTAGAATGGTGTCGTCGGGTAGTTTGCAGATAAAATCTGGCCAGAACTTCCCATCGGCTTTTTGTAGAAAGAAGGCACATGCAGGCTTACGATCCAGATTGCGAACCCAGAACTCAATATTACCTTTTCGAGCTTGATCATCTAGCCAGACGGCACATTCAAACTCTTCCTTACTATCAAAGTCTCCAATTTGACCATAGTAATGGCGGCGAAAATTTATATGGCCAAAGCGGTTATCGTAAACCCGATTAGGTGCATAGCCATAGGGAGGGAATTCAAATTCCATCCCCGACCCACCGACAACGACATCGACATTTTTATCGCTATCGAAAAGTGATTCTTGATACGCCTGTTTCACTGCACGTTGACGCAACTCACCAATACGTTGCTCAAGCATCTCACGCAGCGAGAACTTATGTGAATTCAGATACGCAAGATTCAGGGTATCAAGTTTCAAAAGCCCTTGGACCCAGCGAGTGACAAAGGCACGCTTGCTTTCATGCGTTAGCGTTTGGTCGGGTAAATTGCGACACAACCAAGCAGCTAGGTCGACATCATTGAAATGCTCTGGCTGATAGCTCATCGCTAGGTCATGTATCACCCCTTTCATGAAGTCGACATTTAGACGTCCCGCCTTGTCGTCGGCGTCAATCTTGCCGACCTCTGCAACACCTTTGCCTTCAAGACTTTTCTTCTGAGCCGACGTCGGATCGGCATCGTATAGTGAAATATCCCACGGATAGCTCAACACTTCAGGGTCATCGAAGAGCTGCAATTCTCCCTGAACGCGCAACCCCATTTGCGGCACGACTAACGGCTTACCCAATTCCGAAGGAGTCTGAAAATGCTCGACACTAGCTTGTGTTCGACTCTCTTCGACTGCCTGCACTACCGCTTCACGATCTTTGTCCGAGGCTACCGCCTGTGTCGCCGTTTCTGCATCGGCGTCGTCCAACGGTTGCTGGATAGTGAGCGTCTTGGTCTTGGGCTCCCATGCCACTTTATCGCCCAACTTGTTGAGATCACGCTTGGCGGGCTTACTCGTCAGCTTCACAGGGATCGGCGTGAAAGAGAAACGTGCCTTGAAACGCTCAAAATCGAGCGATGCCTGTTGCGGCTGTGTGGCTTCGACGAACTCCCGCGCTTCCCGGCGCTCGAACCCTGCCCCTTTGACCAAACTATCACGCAGGCTATCGGCAGTATCGCGGAAGCTGCGCGACACGACGTAGGCATAGGACTGGTTCAGCGCGCCATCCGGCCTGGCCTTCGCCTCTGGCTGACGTAGCACACGCCCTAGAAGCTGCTCCACCGCCGTCGAGGAATGCAGTTCCGCCATACTCACCAAGATATACGCCCATGGGCAGTCCCACCCTTCGGCCAAGGCCCGTTGCGTAATAACGAATGTCACTGGGCAATCAGGATCCATGATGCCTTTTTCATAGGTCTGTTCCAGCGCCTCCAGTTCCTTATATTCGCTAGTCGCTCGTGCGATGCATTCAACCGGGATCTGATGGTTGTCCTGCAACTCTTGCCATAGTGTTTCGACATCCAACGTCTCATGCCCCGAACGGCGTGGCTCAGCCTGAATCAATACGATCGGGCGAATGGGAGACGCCCCCTTGCGCCGTTCGGCATCGGCTCGCCCTTGCAACTCATCACGCCAGGCAATAGCTTGACTAAGACACTTTTGCCATTCCGGCTGGGTTTCCAGGCGGATTGGCAGCTTGATCATTTCCTCGGCTTTCAGCTCGGCGGCCCATACACTATGCAGCACATTACTGGGCGTGTGCGTGGTATCCGGCGTCGCGGTGAGTTCCAAAATACCGGAAGGGTTCAGGCGGCGAAGCGTTTCGAACCCCAACGTGGTGCGATTGTTGTGCGCCTCATCAACGATCACGAATGGACGGTGTAGGCGCAGCACATTGGCTAGAGAATATGGCACCGTGGTGCCATCCTCGCTACGGAGCAACTTTTCCTTCTGCTCAACCGCCAGATTGTCGAAATGCCCCATCAACGCGCCGCTCGACTCATAGACCTTGCGGCTTTCAGTTTCTTCAACTTGGAAGGCCTGCCGCGTACAAACAATGACCACCGTATTGCTGGAAAGGGTACCGGGCATCACGCTCTTCGCTTCATCAATATCCATGACCGTGACCGGTCCAGCATCACTCAGGGCAGCATGGTAGGGATGCCGAGGGTCCTTGAGTGCCTTGAGAGTCTGCTCACGAATGGCATTGGAAGGCACTAACCACAGCACTACGCTGTGGGAAACATGAAGCAAATGAGCATTCACCATGCTAATCGATCGTGCCGCTAGCCACGTCTTGCCGCCACCAGTCGGAATACGTAGGCAAAAATACGGCATCGCGGGGTTAAAACCCGCTAGAGGACGATAGGGAACTCCTTGTGCCCAAAGCGCTCTCGTTGTCTGATAAAACGCGGTATCCGCATCCCCCAGTTCCCGACAAGCCTTCAAGTAGGCCAGCAGTGAATCGAGTGCCTGCTGCTGATAGGATTTTGCAACGAATCCGGCCATGGTCCACCTGTTTATTGATCGAGGGCGTAGGGCGTTTGCTTGAAGACGATCTGTTCACGGCGCAGGCGCGAGGCTCCCAGACGACAGGCCGCCGCATAGAGAGTCTTGGGGCCATCATAAGCTGGCAGGCTATCCAGCACCGGGCTCGTCAGCACATTACCTCCATTGACGCTTTTGTCGCCCAGAATACCGTTGAACAGTAGATAAATGGCCTGCCCTTCATGAATACCGAGCAAAGGCGAGGTGAAACGTTTCTCCCCCGTTTTCTGGGGTGGCAATCCGGTGCCAGTTTCCTTGAACCAGACGAATTCTGCTAGTTGCTCGAACGTGACGTCATCACGTACCTGGCCGAAGGCATCGAACATCGGCTCATCACTCAGGCGGTAATAGCGAAAACCACCGCCAAGCCCCTCGATGGCATTGCCCTTATTATCAGCGTAGCCTTCCGAAACCCGGCGGACACGTTCCGCTGTGACGTTTTTTGCGATATTTTTATCCATTTCGACAAGGATAAATTTTCTATTCCCGCCATCCTCTGCGTTCTGTTTCAGCACTGCATGGGCAGTGGTTCCAGAACCTGAAAAAGAATCCATAACAATGGAATCTTTTCCTGTAGAAATCTGTACTATCCTCTGGATAAATGCCCTAGGCTTTGGTGTATCAAACGAGGACTCATTTGGAAATATAGACCTCATCTCATTTTTTGACGTCCTATTGCTTCCAACCTCCTTTTTCGTCCAAATGGTTCTTGGAACAAGATCTGAAACTTCATTCAAATATCTTTTTATACTCGGACGAGCATTCCCTTTTGGCCCCCACCAAACCCTACCTTCAGAATCTAAAGACTCCAGCTTCTCCTTCGATACACGCCAATATCTTCCTTTTGGAGGACAAAAAACACGCCCTGTTGGCCCAGTATATTCATACTCACCTTTTGAATACGGCTTATTTGCATAAGGGTCGCCTGGCAACCAAGGACCTTTAGGGTCATTGTCTGGATTTTTATAAATTGAATCCGCCTCCTCTGTTCTCGGAAGGCGTTTAGGAACCCATTTATCGCTTTTAGCATAAACAAGGACGTAGTCGTGATCAGTTGAGAAAAAACGAGCCGAATTTCTTGGTGAATCTGCTTTTTCCCATATCACATTTGCTATAAAATTATTAGCACCAAACAGCTCGTCTAACAGAAGCCTAACATTCCCCACTTCAACATCATCAACCGAAATAAAAATAGCTCCATCGTCACTCAGAAACTCTCTTAGCAGCTTGAGGCGCGGATACATCATACACAGCCATTTATCATGCCTTGAAAGGTCTTCACCCTCTTTTCCTACCGCCTCGTGCAACCACTGTCTAATTTCTGGGCTATTGACATTATCATTGTAAATCCAGCCTTCATTTCCAGTATTATAAGGCGGATCAATATAGATACATTTGATCTTACCCGCATAGCGTGGCAACAACGCCCTGAGGGCATGAAGATTATCCCCTTGGACGATCAGGTTACCGTTGTCCGCGTCGCCACCATCCAACTCGGGTACAGGTTCCAGCAGGCGATATGGCACCTTCTTATGATGAGTGACAACGGCATCTTTGCCGATCCAGTTGAGCGTGGGCATGGATTACCTGTGTTTCAAAATAGACTACAAAAGGCGGCCCTGCATCTCTAAACAGCGACTCGCCAACACATGACAAATAGCTTTATTTGTCACGATTGCGTTTAATATGTTTCTCAAGCGCTTCCAGGTCTTCTAGGTCTTCTGCATCCGCTTCCAAAGCTTCTGCCTGGCGGCGGTGAGCATCAAACTGGCCATAGCGTTCATGGACGATAACCTTGGCTCTTTGGGCACTGATAGTGCCGGCCCCGACCAATATAGGCCGTTCACTAAAGTTCAACAGGCGGTCAACATTACGGCGCCAGTAATCCAGTGTGAGATCTTTACGTTCCTTGGCACGCAACTCAGCCTGCTCCAAGAAGATCACCACCAGCCGGTTAAGCGTATCCACCTCATCAGCGGTCAGATAGTTTTTGGCTATTGTCACGTCCTGTTTGCGCACCCGCGCGCCTTGCCAAGAGGTCAGCGCCATGTTGGGCTCTTCTGGATTGGCACGATTCACGACGATTTCGGCCGCGGTCTGCTCAGTGACGGCATACAGCAGCTTATTCTGCACTTCAGCAAAGAAGCGATGAGCATCACTATCATCGGTGTGATAGTCACTGCTCAGGGTGAATAGATCGCGAACCTTCTGATAAAAGCGCTTTTCCGAGGCACGGATATCGCGTATACGTGCCAACAATTCATCGAAATAATCCCAACCACCCGGCTCTTTCAAACGCTCATCATCCATGACGAAGCCCTTGATCAGGTATTCGCTGAGGTTGGCTGTGGCCCATTGACGGAATTGCGTTCCTCGCGGCGAGCGCACCCGATACCCCACTGCCAAGATCATCGGCAGGCTATACCAGTTGACTTTATAACGCTTCCCATCAGAGGCAGTTGTCAAGGATTCCTTGACAACTGCCTCTCGAGATAACTCGCCTTCTTTCAATATGTTACGAACGTGCAAGCTTACATTCTGCTTCGACGTCGCAAACAGTTCGGCCAGCTCAGCCTGGGTCAGCCATACGCTCCCGTCCTCGGCGTGTAGATGTACCGCACTACGCCCATCATCGGTTCGGTAGAGGATCAGTTCACTGTTACCCATGAGCCCGCCCTATTGAGGTAGATACCAAAAGCCCGCCTTATTTGGCGGGCTTGATAGATTAGCAAAGCCTGGCTATCACTCCCACTCGATCGTCGCTGGCGGCTTGCTGCTCACGTCATAGGTCACGCGCGATACGCCGCTGATTTCATTGATGATCCGGTTCGAGACCTTCTCCAGCAGCTCGTAGGGCAGGTGCGCCCAGCGGGCGGTCATGAAGTCGATGGTCTCCACGGCGCGCAGGGCGATGACCCATTCGTAGCGGCGGCCGTCGCCGACCACGCCGACCGATTTCACCGGCAGGAACACGGCGAAGGCCTGGCTGGTCTTGTGGTACCAGTCGGCGTTGTGCAGTTCCTCGATGAAGATGGCGTCGGCCTCGCGGAGGATGTCGGCGTATTCCTTCTTCACCTCGCCGAGGATGCGCACGCCCAGGCCCGGCCCCGGGAAGGGGTGGCGGTAGACCATGTCGTAGGGCAGGCCGAGTTCCAGGCCGAGCTTGCGCACCTCGTCCTTGAACAGTTCACGCAGCGGCTCGACCAGCTTGAGCTTCATGGTCTCGGGCAGGCCGCCGACGTTGTGGTGCGACTTGATGACGTGGGCCTTGCCGGTCTTGCTGGCGGCGGATTCGATCACGTCCGGGTAGATGGTGCCCTGGGCGAGGAAGTCCACGCCGTCGATCTTGGCGGCTTCGCGGTCGAACACGTCGATGAAGGTGTTGCCGATGATCTTGCGCTTGGCTTCGGGGTCGTTTTCGCCTTCGAGCTTGCCAAGGAATTCGTCCTCGGCGTCGACGCGGATCACCCGCACGCCCATATGGCGGGCGAAGGTTTCCATCACGTGGTCGCCCTCGTCCTTGCGCAGCAGGCCGTTGTCGACGAACACGCAGGTCAGCTGGTCGCCGATCGCCTTGTGCAGCAGCGCCGCGACCACCGAGGAGTCCACGCCGCCGGAAAGGCCCAGCAGCACGTGGCGGTCGCCGACCTGTTCGCGCACCCGCTCGGACAGATCCTCGATGATCTGCGCCGGGGTCCACAGCCGCTCGGCCTGGCAGATCTCCAGCACGAAGCGCTCGAGGATGCGTTGACCCTGCAGGGTATGGGTCACCTCGGGGTGGAACTGCACGCCGTAGAAGCGCTTCTCGGCCCAGGTCATGGCGGCGATCGGGCAGCTCGGCGTGGAGGCGGTGACGCTGAACGCCTCGGGCGCCCGGGCGACCTTGTCGCCGTGGCTCATCCACACGTCGAGCAGCGCGCTGCCATCGTGGTCGACATGATCCTTGATGCCGCCGAGCAGGTCGTCGTCGCCCGCCACCTTGATCTGCGCGTAACCGAACTCGCGCTTGTTGGAGCCCTCGGTGGCGCCGCCCAACTGTTCGGCCATGGTCTGCATGCCGTAGCAGATGCCCAGCACCGGCAGGCCCAGCTCGAACACGCACTCGGGGGCGCGCGGCGAGCCCAGCTCGGAGACCGACTCCGGCCCCCCGGAGAGGATGATGCCGTTGGGGTTGTACTCGCGGATCTCGGCTTCGGTGATGTCGAAGGCGCGAACCTCGGAGTAGACGCCGATCTCGCGCACGCGACGGGCGATCAGCTGAGTGTACTGGGAGCCGAAGTCGAGGATCAGGATCTTGTGGGCGTGAATGTCGGTCATGAAAGCATCTCGTTGAAGCGCGGCGAAGCGAGGATGAAAGCGGAAAGAATGTGCTTGGCACCGGCGACACTGGCTGAGTGCCAGGCTAGGCGAAAACGGCCGAGGCAGCGCAGTTGACTTGGGGGGGTCAATGAGCATGCCGAGGCCGTTTTCAACAACGCATGGCGCCAGTCCAGTGGCGTCGGTCAGCCGGCGCGGTAGTTGGGGGCTTCTTTCGTAATCTGCACGTCGTGGACATGCGACTCGGCGAAACCGGCGCCGGTGATCTGCACGAACTGCGGCTTGGTGCGCATCTCCTCGACGTCGTGGCAGCCGGTGTAGCCCATCGAGGCACGCAGCCCGCCCATCAGCTGGTGGACGATGGCGCTCATCAGGCCCTTGTAGGGCACGCGGCCTTCGATGCCTTCCGGCACCAGCTTCTCGGCGCCTTCGGACTTGTCCTGGAAGTAGCGGTCGGCACTGCCCTGGCTCTGGGACATGGCGCCCATCGAGCCCATGCCGCGATAGGCCTTGTAGGTGCGGCCCTGGTAGAGCTCGACCTCGCCCGGGGCTTCCTCGGTGCCGGCCAGCAGGCCGCCGATCATCACCGTGCTGGCGCCGGCGGCGATCGCCTTGGCCAGGTCGCCGGAGAAGCGGATGCCGCCGTCGGCGATCAGCGGGATATCAAACGGCTTGAGCGCCTCGGCGACGTTGGAGACGGCGGTGATCTGCGGCACGCCGACACCGGCGACGATGCGCGTGGTGCAGATCGAGCCGGGGCCGATGCCCACCTTGACGGCGTCCGCGCCGGCCTCGGCCAGATCCCGGGCGGCTTCGGCGGTAGCGATGTTGCCGCCGATCACCTGCACCGCGGGGAAGTGTTCCTTCACCCAGCGCACCCGCTCGATCACGCCGCGGGAGTGGCCGTGGGCGGTATCCACCACCACCACGTCGACGCCGGCCTCGGCCAGTGCGGCGATGCGCTCGGCGGTCTCCGGGCCGGTACCCACCGCGGCGCCAACCAGCAGGCGGCCGTCGGCGTCCTTGGCGGCATGCGGGTAGGTGCGCGCCTTCTCGATGTCGCGCACGGTGACCAGGCCGCGCAGGCGGAAGGCGTCATCGACGATCAGGATCTTCTCGATGCGGTTTTCCTGCAGCTTGGCCTTGATGGCGTCGAGCGGCGTGCCCTCGGGCACGGTGACCAGCTTCTCGCGCGGGGTCATGATCGCCGCGACGTCGTCGCTGTGGTCGGGCTGGAAGCGCATGTCGCGCCCGGTGACGATGCCGACCAGGGTCTCCCCTTCCACCACCGGGAAGCCGGAGTAGCCGTACTCGTCGGCCATCGCCAGCAGGTCCTTGAGCTTGGCTTCGGGGCTGACGGTGACCGGGTCCTTGACGATGACGCTCTCGTGCTTCTTGACCTTGCGCACCTCGGCGGCCTGCGCGGTGATGGTCATGTTCTTGTGGATGATGCCGATGCCGCCTTCCTGGGCCATGGCGATGGCCAGGCGGCCTTCGGTGACGGTGTCCATGGCGGAAGAGACGAGCGGGATGTTGAGCGTGAGGTTGCGGGTCAGGCGGGATTTGAGGCTGACGTCCTTGGGCAGGACATCCGAGTAGCCGGGTACGAGTAATACGTCGTCGAACGTAAGAGCTTCTTGCGCCATACGTAGCATATCGGAATCACCCAATGAGCAGATTGTGGGGAGGGGAGAGAAGTTAATCGACCATTATAACGCTGCCCCATTCTCCTCTCAATGTAGCCTTGACTTGGCACAGTGCTGTCGCCAGGGGCCGATCCGGGGACAAGTCTGCAAGGGGGCGCTGTGATGCGGCGAAGGTGACATGACGGACACTGCATTCTCCCGCGGCACGCTGCCCTCCCCCGGAATGCTAGACTGCCCTTCCCGTTTCATCGTCAGCGAGGCCGCCATGCCGGAGACCGCCCCCGAGACCCTGTCGGTCAGCGAACTCAACCGCCGCGCGCGGATGCTGCTGGAGCGCGGCTTCGGCGAATGCTGGGTGGAGGGCGAGGTCTCGAGCCTGGCGCGGCCGGCCTCGGGGCATGTCTACTTCACTCTGAAGGATGACCGCGCCCAGGTGAAGTGCGCGCTGTTCCGCAACCGCGCCCGCTTCACCCCAGCGCTGAACAACGGCGACCGCGTGCGCCTGCGCGGCAAGGTCTCGCTGTTCGAGCCGCGCGGCGACTACCAGCTCATCGTCGAGGCGGCGCAACCCGCCGGCCAGGGGGATCTGCTCGCCGCCTTCGAACGCCTCAAGCACCGGCTCGCCGCCGAGGGCGTGTTCGCCAACCAGCGCCCGCTGCCCTGCCCGCCGCGGCATCTGGTGGCGATCACCTCGCCCACCGGCGCGGCGATCCGCGACGTGCTGGCGGTGATGGCGGCACGCTGGCCACTGGCACGGATCAGCGTGCTGCCGGTGCCGGTGCAGGGCAAGGCGGCGGCGCCGGCGATCATCCGCGCCCTGGCCCTGGCCAATGCCGACCCGCGCTTCGATGCCATCCTGGTGACCCGCGGCGGCGGCAGCCTGGAAGACCTGTGGGCGTTCAACGACGAGCATCTGGCCCGGGCGATCTTTCATTCGCGGCTGCCGGTGATGGCCGCAGTCGGGCATGAAGTCGATGTCACGCTCGCCGACTTCGCCGCCGACATGCGCGCCCCCACCCCGTCGGCGGCGGCCGAGCAGTTGGTACCGGACCAGCACGATCTGCGCCGGCGGCTGGCCACCCTGGCCCGGCGCCTGGCTCACGCCCAGCAGCGCCGCCTCGAGGCCGAGGCCCAGCGTCTCGATCATCTTCGCGCGCGACTGCGCCATCCCGGCGAACGACTGGCGGGCCAGCGTCAGCGCCTCGAGGCGCTCGACACCCGCCTGCAGCGTGCCCTGGCCCGGCGCCTCACCGAGGAGCGCCGGCGACTGGCAATGCTGCACCGCCGGCTGGGCGCGGCCGACCCATCACGCGACGTGGCCCAGGCACGGCAGCGGCTCGCCACGCTGGAGGCGCGTCTGCATGCCGTGATGCCACGGCAGCTGGAACGCCGCCGCGAGCAGCTGGCCGCACGGGTGCGCGAACTCCAGGCGGTCAGCCCGCTGGCGGTGCTGGGACGCGGCTATGCGATTCTCGAGAACGCCGAGGGCGAAGTGATCCGGCGCTCGCAGGACACCCGCCCCGGCGAGCGGCTCAAGGCGCGGCTCGGCGAGGGGCGGCTGAGTGTGGAGGTCAAGCGGCGCTATCGCTGACGCGCCGGCGTTCAGGCGCGACTGGCGGGCTCGGCGCCGGGCTTGAAGGCGCTGGGCTCCAGCGAGTGGCGGCCGAGCAGCTTGTAGAAGTCGGTGCGGTTGCGCCCGGCGATGCGCGCCGCCTGGGTGACGTTGCCCTCGGTGATCTTGAGCACCTTGACCAGATAGCTGCGCTCGAAGCCGGCGCGCGCCTCGTTGAACGAGGGCAGCGCGTTCTCCTCGGCGGCCAGCGCCTGGGCGACCAGCGCTTCGGGGATGATCGGCGCGCTGGTCAGCGCCACGCACTGCTCGACCACGTTGACCAGCTGGCGGACGTTGCCCGGCCAGGCACAGGAGGCGAGCAGGTTGAGCGCCTCGGAGGAGAAGCCCTTGACGAACGGCTTGTGGCGCTCGGCGGCCTGGGTGACCAGGTGCTTGGCGAGCAGCGGCACGTCCTCGGCGCGCTCCTTGAGCGGCGGCAGGCGCAGGTTGACGACGTTGAGGCGATAGTAGAGATCCTCGCGGAAGTCGCCGTCGGCCATCGCCCGGTCCAGATCGCGATGGGTCGCCGAGATGATGCGCACGTCGATGGGCACCGAGGTGGTGGAGCCCAGCGGGCGGATCTGGCGCTCCTGCAGCGCGCGCAGCAGCTTGACCTGCAGCGGCAGCGGCATGTCGCCGATCTCGTCGAGAAACAGTGTGCCGCCGTCGGCCGACTGGAACAGCCCCTGGTGCTGGCTGACCGCGCCGGTGAAGGCGCCCTTGGCATGGCCGAACAGCTCGCTTTCCAGCAGCTGCTCGGGCAGCGCGCCACAGTTGATGGCGACGAAGGGCTTGTCGGCCCGGCTGCTGGCCTTGTGAATGGCGTTGGCCAGCAGCTCCTTGCCCGAGCCGCTGGGCCCGGTGACCAGCACGCTGACGTCGGAGCCGGCGACCATCCGCGCCTGCTCGAGCACCGTTTCCATCTGCGGGCTGCGGGTGATGATCGCCGAGCGCCAGGCATCGTCGCCCTCGGCCGCCGGGCCGGGGGTCTGGCTCAGAGCATCGTCGATCGCCTTGAACAGCTCGTCACGGTCCACCGGCTTGGTCAGGAAGCTGAATACGCCCTGACGGGTGGCGCTCACCGCGTCGGGAATCGAGCCGTGAGCGGTGAGGATGATCACCGGCAGCCCCGGCATGCGCTTCTGCAACTGCTGAAAGAGCGCCATGCCGTCCATCTCGTCCATGCGCAGGTCCGACAGCACCAGGTCGGGCCGAGCATGCTCAAGGCACTCCAGCGCCTGGCGGCCGCTTTCCGCGGTGGTGACCCGGTACCCCCGGCTTTCCAGGCGCATTCCCAGCAGCCTCAACAGGCTGGCGTCATCGTCGACCAGCAGAACATGAGCCGCATGCTTCACGTCGTCACTCCTCGGCATTCGCGGCGCCAGCCCGCCCCGCTATCGTCGCTTTTCGTGGTCGGGACGCGGTTCACTGCTGGCGCGAATTGATACTTTCCTCGATCTCGGTCAGGGCATCGAGCTTCTTGGCCAGCGAGTCCCGCTCCCTGGCCAGGGCCTGACGCTGATGCTCGCTGTCGTCGATCTCCTCGACCAGCGAGCGACGCGCCTCGAGCCCGTTGAGCCACTGGCGCAGCAGCGGCTGCAGGCGGCTCGGCGCCATGGCCAGGTCGGCCTTGTAGAGCTCGGAGGCCGCCTTCCAGTCGCCCCGGCCACTCCAGGAGAACACCACGGCACGCGCCAGGCGGTCCCGGGTCGTGTCGCCGTCGACCTTCTCGAGGGTCTGGCGGCGCCACTCGGGTCCGCCACGCTGGGCGGCCAGGCCGAAGGCGACCCAGGCGTCCAGCAGGCAGGCCTGCTCCTCGAGAGTGGGGATGTCGGACAGGCACTGGGCATCATCGCTGGCGAAGGCAGTGGTGCGCTGCGGCAGCCACTGACAGCCCGACGCGACAAGCGTGAAGGCCAGCAGGCCGGCCACGAGAACGGGATGCTTCATGTAGTCAGTTCCTTGCAGATTCGGCAGCAGCCGTCAGGGGCGGCGGCAACTCTTCTTTATCGTTATCGGCGAGCGTCTCGGCGCTCCAGGGCAGGGTCAGGCGAAAGCACACGGCCAGCGGGTCAGTGTCGGCAAGTATCAGCTGGCCGTGCTGCGCCCGGGCGCAGTCCTGAGCCACCGACAGGCCGATGCCTGACCCCTTGAGCGCGCCCTTGCGCCGCGCCCGTCCCTGATAGAAGGCATCGAACAGCCGCGCCCGATCGTCGTCGGCGATCGGCTCGCCACTGTTGGCCACCTCGAGAATCAGCGATCGCCCCTGGCGAAAGGCGCGCAGCTCCAGCTCGCCACCATTCTCGCCATAGGCGATGGCATTGGAGACCAGATTATCAAGAATGCGCAGGGTCCGCTCGCGATCGGCGGACCAGTCCAGCGGTTCCTGGAAGGCACTCACCCGCATACCCTTCTTCTCCAGCGCCAGCTGGTGCTTGGCGAGCACTTCCTTGATCACCGTGGCGACGTCGAAGCGCTCGTTGCTCGCCCCCTGATTGTGCTGCAGAAGGTTATAGTCGAGCAGCTGCTCGATCAGGGTCTGCAGCTCCTCGCCGCTGGCGTCGATCAGCTCGACGATTTCCCGCTGGCGTGGCGTCAGCTCGCCGGCGATGTCGTCGCAGAGCAGCCCGGTGCCTTCGCGCACGCTGGCCAGCGGCGTCTTGAGCTCGTGGGACATGTGGCGCAGGAACTGCTGCTTCTGCGCTTCCAGTTCGTTGAGCCGCTGGGACAGCCAGTCGAGGCGGTCTCCCAGGCGCACCAGCTCGGCCGGCCCCTGGATCAGCTGGGCGGAGGGCGGCTCGAGGCCACTGCCCAGGCTGAGGATACGCCGCTCCAGCTGGCGGATGGGGCGAATGATCAGCCAGGTGAACAGCAGCATCAGCGCCAGGCTGGCCGAGACCAGCGCCGCCGTCTGCAGCCACAGGCGCTGCTGGACTTCGTCGGCCTGGTCGCTGATGGCGTCGATGCGCGCGTCGATCTGGAGGTTGGTGGCCTCGCGGACCGCGTCGGTGCGATCGGCGAAGCTGGCGAACTCGTCGAGACTGTCGCGGACTTCCTGCGGCGTCTTGCCGGGCAGTTCGGCCAGCGTCTGAATCTGATCCTGCAGGGCGGCGATGTCGGGGTTGTCGGGCAAAAGCCGTCGCTGGGCCTCGAGCAGCCGGGCGTACTCGTCGGCCTTGTCGGCGAAGATCTCCATCAGGCCGGGCTGTTCCACCACGGCGTACTGGCGGGCGCTGCGCTCCATCTCCACGGCCAGATTGGACAGGGTGCGAGCGCGACGCGTCTGGTCGACCGCCTCGCGGGCGCTGACATTGGCCAGCTGCGACAGCTCCGACATCCCCTCGCCCGCCTGAAACATCAGCACGGCAATCGGCAGCATCACGACCACGAAGGCCAGCAATACCAGCTGTAGCAGGGATCTGGGACGCCAGCGGCGAGAGACCTGAGAGGTCATGGAAACCGTTCTATGCAGAAAGAGGGCTAAAGTCATTCATTCTCTCCGCACAGCATAACAGACTTGCGCTTCGATAAGCTGGTCCGGGCCTTCGACCTGCAAAAAAAGAGGGCCGGCAGAGCCGGCCCAAGGTACGCAGGGAACTGAAGGGTCAAGTGAGTCCTCACCAAGGGCCGCCTGGCCGGACCTTCGCGAACACTCCGATCGGACTCCCAAGGAGTCCCGAAACCGTGAAACCGCTCTTGCGTCTGCCAGGGACAATGGTTCCACAGGGGCGGCGAACCGCCCGGTTTCGTCCGGTGGCGCGTCGCCGGAGCGGCGCGCCGTAATTGGGTCCCCCGTGACGGGGGAGCGGCTTCCTTGCCGTGGGGCGTCCTTGCCCTCTAGGTACCTATCCTTGCCAAATCGGCGGTACCGTCTCATCGCAACCTAAGTCACACATCGCGTGGAGCAGACGCTGCTGAGCTGACGGAGATAAGCTCTCGTTGGGCTCAGCCGGGAAGCGAATCGAGCCGTTTGAACCGCTTCCCGTTGCTCACCCTATAGATAGCGAAGGCCGTGCCACTTTTTTGACAAAGTCAATAAAATCAAAAACTTAAATTCTGCAAAAAACTGGCACGGCATGATTCGCCCCAAAAACCGGCCTGTTGGCCCGCCACTGGCATCGAAAAATGTTGCCACTTGGCGACACGATTTCGAGGCCCTTAAAAAATACCAATTAATTCAATAATTTAGAGTGTCGTCTTCTGGCAACATTCCAGGAAAGGCAGTCACTCTCAGGCGACACCGGGGCCGTGGCCCCGATCAGAAGCCCCGGCTGACGGGGCCGGCGAGAGCCGTCAATCAAGGGGCTTGAGGAGGATCTTGGACTTGCGTGCGTGGTTGTAGGCTTCACGACGCAACGGCGGCAGCGCGTCGATGTCGGCCAGGCGAAAGCCATGTTCGAAGAACCAGTGGGCGGTATGGGTGGTCAGGGCAAACAATGCCTGGATGCCCTTGCGACGGGCGCGACGCTCGACCTCGGCCAGCAGCAGCGCCCCCCGCGCCCCGCCCCGGTAGTCGCCGTGCACGGCGACGCAGGCCAGCTCGGCCATGGCCGCGTCGGCGAACGGGTGCAGCGCCGCGCAGCCGATGATCATGCCGTCGCGATCGATCACCAGATAATCGTCGATTTCGTGCTCCAGGCGCTCGCGGGAGCGTGCCACCAGCATGCCGCGCTCCTCCAGCGGGCGCAGCAGCTCGAGCAGCCCGGCGATATCGCCGAGTTCGGCGGGGCGCAGCTGTTCATAGCGGTGCTGGGTGATCATGGTGCCCACCCCGTCGCGAGTGAACAGTTCACCGATCAGGGCGTCGTGGTCGTGCCAGGAAACCAGGTGCGTGCGCGCCACGCCGTGGCGGGCGGCCTCGCAGGCCGCGGTCAGATGGCGGGCCATCTCGCTGCCCGGCGCCGCGGCACGCCGTAGCGAGGTGGCTTCGTCCGGCGTCAGTTGCCGCAACAGGGCACCGCTTTCATCGTGCAGGCCCTCGGCCTCGCCGAGCAGGATCAGCTTGTCGGCCTTCAGCGCCACGGCCGCCTGCTGGGCCACCTCCGCGGCGTCGAGATCGAAGACCTCGCCGGTGCTGGAAAAGCCCAGCGGCGGCAGGATGACCAGCGACCCCCGCTCGAGCAGCGCCTCAACGGCGGCGGCGCGCACCCGGCGCACCTCGCCGCTGTGGTCGAAGTCGACGCCCTCGCGCACGCCCAGCGGCTTGGCCATCACCAGGTTGCCGGAGACTGCGGTCAGCTCGACGCCATGCATCGGCGTGTTGGGCAGCCCCAGCGACAGCCGGGCCTCGAGCCACAGCCGCTGCTCGGCGGCCACGCGCTCGACGCAGCGCATGATCGGGGCATCGGCGACCCAGCGCCCGTCGTGGCGCACCGGTTCGATCCCCGCCTCGGCCAGCGCCGCGCCGACCTGCGGGCGGATGCCGTAGACCACCACCAGCCGCACCCCCAGGGTATGCAGCAGCGCCAGATCCTGGATCAGTTGCTCACCGCGCCCGTTGGCTACCGCCTCACCCTCGATGAGGATGACGAAGGTTCGGCCGCGATGTGCGTTGATGTAGGGCGAGGAATTGCGGAACCAGTCGACGAAGGGAAAGCGCGTCTGCACGGCCAGGGGAGCTCCGACGGAAGATGAGTGGCAGGAAGAGTGGGCCGCCGGTAGTGGCACGGGCCCGGTCCCTGACTATATCAGAGCCCATGAAAAGGCGGGACTCCCCGGAGGGAGCCCCACAGGGCAATTGTCGTTGCCATGACGAGGTGCGCCGGGGACAGGTCGAAGAGGGGGTCCTACGCCATGGATGGCGTAGGTAGCGCCCAGGGAAGGGTCCACAGCGCCCCCTCGCAGACCTGGCGACGGATCAGCCCCGTGTGCTGCGCCTATCTGCGATCGTTCTGAGGGAGCTGTCTGCATTGCCAACTCGCTGAAAGCCGTCAGACGCCGAACATGCCCTTGAGCATGAAGAAGAACAGGATCGCCAGCAGCGCGCCGGCCGGCAGCGTGATCAGCCACGACAGCACGATGGTGCTCAGCACGCGCAGGTTGAGCGCCGCCATGCCGCGGGCCAGTCCCACGCCGAGTACCGCGCCGACCAGGGTATGGGTCGTGGAGATCGGCAGCCCGGTCCCCGAGGCCAGCACCACCGTGGTGGCGGCGGCCAGGGTGGCGGCGAAGCCGCGACTGGGCGTGAGCTCGGTGATGCCGGTGCCCACGGTGGCGATCACCTTGTGGCCGTAGGTCACCAGGCCGACGACGATGCCGCCACCGCCCAGCACCAGCACCCACCAGGGCAGGGCCGCGGCCCCGCCGATATCGCCATTGGAGCCGACCACGCTGATCACCGCGGCCAGCGGGCCGACGGCGTTGGCGACGTCGTTGGAACCGTGGGCGAAGGCCATGGCACAGGCGGTGAACATCATCAGCACGCCGAACACCCGCTCGACGCTGGAGTAGCCGAAGCTGTCGCCGGCACGCTTCTTCTCGCGGTTGACGCGATTCTCCAGCAGGATGCCCAGCACCATGATCACCACCCCGATGGCCGCGGCGATCAGCAGACTCTGGCCGAAGCTCAGGTCGAGCCCCACGTGGGAGAGCCCCTTGACCAGGGTGACCATGGAAATCACGAAGCCCACCAGGAAGATGTAGGCCGGCACGTAACGCTTGGCGGCGGCGAAAGGATCGCGATTCTCGAAGATCAGTACCTGCACCGAGCGGAACAGCACATAGGCGATGGACCCGGCCAGCAGCGGCGACACCACCCAGCTGGCGGCGATCTGCCCCACCTTGCCCCAGCCGACCGAGTCGACGCCGAGGCCGGCGACGGCGAAACCGACGATCGCCCCGACGATGGAATGGGTGGTGGACACCGGCCAGCCCCGGGCCGAGGCGATCAGCAGCCACAACCCGGCAGCCAGCAGCGAGGCCAGCATGCCGTAGACCAGCAACTCGGGGCTTCCGGTCAGCAGGGAGGGGTCGATGATCCCCTTGCGGATGGTTTCGGTGACCTGGCCGCCGGCCAGCCAGGCGCCCAGGAACTCGAAGACCACCGCGATGATGATCGCCTGTCGGATGGTGATGGCCTTGGAACCGACCGAGGTCCCCATGGCGTTGGCCACGTCGTTGGCACCGACGCCCCAGGCCATGAAGAAACCGAAGACACAGGCGAGAATGATGAATACGTCGCCGTATTGCGCAATGATGGACATAGGCAGGACTGTTCTTGAGTGACGTGTCAAAGCCCGGGGCGAACGCCCGGGCTCAGCGTGCGGTGAGAATCTGCAGACGACTGCCGACGCGTTCGGCGCGATCGGCCAGATCGCCGATCCAGTCGATGATCTTGTAGAGGAACATCACATCCACCGGCGGCAGCTGACTTTCGAGATCGAACAGCTGGCGGCGAATGGTGATTTCCTGATCGTCGGCCTGATGCTCGAGCTCGTGCAGCTCGCGGATCAGGTTCTGCATCAGATCCGACACATTGCGACCGAAACCGGACTCGAGCAGATCCTCGAGTTCCTCCAGCGCCTTGCGCGCCTGATTCACGGTGGCCACCGCCGTGACCAGATACTCGCGCATCGGCACGGCCAGCGACTCGGGTACCTGCATGCGGCGCCCCAGCATGATGCCGGTGATGTCGCGGGCCTTGTTGGCGATCTTGTCCTGTACGCTGATCAGCTCCAGCAGATCGGAGCGCGAGACGGGCAGAAAGAGCGTGTTCGGCAGGTTGAGGCGCAGCTGGGTCTTGAGCACATCGGCCTCGTGCTCGAGGTCGGTGACCGCCTCGCGACACCGGGCTGCCGATTCCCAGTCACCGGCCTGGGCGGCGTCGAAGAACGGCAGCAGCTGAGCGGCACACTCGCTGGTCTTGACGATGTGCGCCAGCAGCGGTTGAAAAGGCGATCGCCCGAACAACGCGGAAAACGGGTTGGATGTCACCATGAAGGCATCATTCGTCGATTGGGTAATGGCGCGCCCAGTATAGTGACTCGCCATCCCAGCGTCATGAAAAATTCATCTTTGCCGAATCATGGAGATAGCACGATGCCGCAGGAAATCGAACTCAAGCTGGCCCTCGGCCCCGGTGCCGCCGAGGCGCTGCCCGCGCACCCGCGGCTGGCCGGGCTCGCCCCCGTGCGCGAGCACCTCGCCAACACCTACTACGATGCGCCCGCGGGGGATCTGGAACGCGCCCGGGTGGCCCTGCGCACCCGGCGCACGCCCGACCGCTGGCTGCAGACCCTGAAGACCGCCGGCCAGGGCTCCGGCGGGCTTTCCACCCGTGGCGAGTGGGAGTGGGAGATCCCCGGCCCGGCCCTGGACCGCGAGGGGCTGGCGACGCTGGAACCGATGCAGGCGCTGGGCGAGGAGATACGCCAGGCGCTGGAGCCCGGCTTCACCACCGACTTCGAGCGCACGAGCTGGTGGCTGGAGGGCCCCGAGGCCACCATCGAGGTCGCGCTGGACCGCGGCGAGGTCCGCGCCGGCGAGCGCCGCGCGCCCATCGAGGAGCTTGAACTGGAACTCAAGGCGGGGGAGCCAACAGCCCTGTGGCGCCTCGCCGAGGACATCGCCGACACCCTGGCGCTGCGCCCGGCCAATACCAGCAAGGCCGCCCGTGGCGCCGCCCTGCGCGACGGCCGCTGGCCGCTCGAGGATGGCCCGCTGCCCGGTGAGGCGGCAGCGCGCTTCGACCGGGCCATCACCGCCCTCGACGCCCTGGCCGACAGCGGCGAGAAGCGCTTCCTCGGCGTGGCCCGCACGGCACTGCAGAGCCTGGCCGACGATAACTCGCTGCCCGCTGGCCAGCGCGACGCGGCCCGGGAGCTCGCCACGGCACTCGACGCCACGCCCTGGCTGACCCCGGCCTTCGGCCGCCGCAGCCTGGCCCTGCTCGCCGCCCTGCACCGCCGCTGACTCGAGGAGACCCGCGTGCCTTCACTTCGTCCGGCCGGCGTCGGCCTGCGTACCCGGCTGTTCCAGATCATCTTCGAGTCCGACACGCGGCTCGCCAAGGGCTTCGACCTGCTGCTGATCGGCCTGATCCTGATCAGCGTGGCGGTGGTGATGCTCGACAGCGTGGCCGCCCTGCGCGCGCGTTACGGCGAGCTGTTCCACCTGCTCGAGTGGGGGTTCACCCTGGCCTTCACCACAGAGCTGGGGCTGCGCCTGTACTGTCTCGAGCGCCCGCTGCGCTATCTCAGGAGCTTCTACGGGGTCATCGACCTGCTGTCGATCCTGCCCACCTGGCTGAGCCTGCTGATCCCCGGCGCGCAGTCGCTGCTGGTGGTGCGCATCCTGCGCGTCCTGCGCCTGCTGCGGGTGCTGCGGCTGATGGAGTTCCTCGGCGAGGGCACGCTGCTGGTCCAGGCGCTTAGGCGCAGCAGCCGCAAGATCCTGCTGTTCTTCTCCACGGTGCTGATGCTGGTGACCATCTTCGGCTCGCTGATCTACCTGATCGAGCCCGCCGAGGCCGGCTTCACCAGCATTCCCAAGGCGTTGTACTGGGCGATCGTCACCCTGACCACGGTGGGCTACGGCGACATCACGCCGATCACGCCGATCGGCCAGTTCATCTCGGCGATGGTGATGGTGATGGGCTACGCGATCCTCGCCGTGCCCACCGGGGTGTTCTCGGCGGAGATGATCCGCTCGATCCGCGAACAGCATTACTCCGACGAGGCCTGCCCGGGCTGCGGCCACGAGGGGCACGAACGCGATGCACGCTACTGCCGGCGCTGCGGCACCTGGCTCGACGAGGAAACCGAGGACCCGCGCCACCACGAACGGGGCCGAGACCACTGAACGTCATTCAGGCCCCGGCATCTTCACCGCCGGGGCCGCCGTTGCGGCGGGCGAGGACTATTCGGTGAAGGGCGTGGTATCGCCGCGGCCTTCGCGGACGATGGTCGGCGGCAGATCGCGCAGGTCGACCACCGTGGTCGGCTCCAGCGAGCAGGCCCCGCCGTCGATGACCAGGTCGAGGTGGGCGCCGAAGCGCTCGCGAATCGCCTCCGGGTCGGTCATCGGCAGTTCCTCGCCGACCGGGATCAGGGTCACGCTCATCAGCGGCTCGCCCAGTGCCTGGAGCAGGGCGTGGGTGATGCGATGGTCGGGCACGCGCACGCCGATCGAGCGCCGCTTGGGATGCAGCAGCAGGCGCGGCACCTCGCTGGTGGCGTTGAGGATGAAGGTGTAGGGTCCGGGCGTGTGACTCTTCAGCAGGCGGAAGACGGCGTTGTCGACCTTGGCGTAGGTGCCGATCTCGGAAAGGTCCGAGCACACCAGGGTGAAGTTGTGCTTGTCGTCCAGCGAACGCAGCCACTTGATCGTCTCGATCGCCTTCTTGTCCCCCAGATGACAGCCCAGGGCATAGCCGGAATCCGTCGGATAGGCGATGACGCCACCGTCGCGGATGATCTTCAGCGCCTGATCGATCAGGCGCTTCTGCGGGTTTTCCGGATGAATCTGGAAGAATTGAGTCATGGCCCCTCCTTGCGGTGGTAATCGGCGCCCCTCGGCACGGGGACGCAGCGGCCGACGACGTCTCGGGCGTCAGCTTGGCACTGCCCGCCCGGCGAAGGCCGCCAGTGACGGATGATGCCACAGCGGCGTGACCGGCGTACGCGGGACGTCGCTCACCGTGCCCGGCGCGAGATGGCCGCCGGGAAAGTGGAAGTCGCTGCCCCGGGACGCCAGCAGGCCGCGCTCGGCGAGCTGGCGGGCCAGGTCGCGGGTCTCGTCGGGGTTCTGGAAGCCACTGAGCAGCTCCGCCCCTTCGCCGCCGGCCGTGGCGAAGTCGTCGAGCAGCAGGCCGCGCTTGCGTCGGGTCAGCTTGTAGCGTAGCGGATGCGCCAGCACCGCGACGCCGCGCGAGGCGCGGATCCAGCCCAGTGCCTCGCCGAGATAGGGCCAGTGCATCTTGACGTCGCCGCGCTTGCCGGCGCCCAGGTAGCGCTTGAAGGCGGCGGCGATATCCGGCACCACACCGGCCTCGACCAGCGCCCGGGCGAAGTCCGGCCGCCCCAGCGGACGCTGCTCGGTCACCCCGGCCCGGGCCCGCGCCAGGGCGTCGTCGAGCCCCACCGCCTCGAGCCGCCGGGCGATCTCGAGATTGCGCGCCTCGCGGGCCTCGGCCTGGGCGGCCAGCCCCTCGCACATGGGCGCCAGTGCGCCCTCGGGCAGATAGCCCAGCACGTGCACGGTGAGGCCCCGCCACTGCACGGACAGCTCGGCGCCGGGCAGCAGGGTCAGGCCCAGCCGCTCGGCGGCCGCCGCGGCTTCGGCCACGCCGGCCACGCTGTCGTGGTCGGTGAGGGCCACGTGGGTCAGCCCGCGCGACCGGCACAGGCTCATCAGCGCCTCGGGCGACAGCGCGCCGTCGGAGGCGGTGGAGTGCATGTGCAGATCGACGCCGGGGGCGGCGAGAGTATCGGGAAGCGGGATCATCGGCATGACGCCGTCGGGCGTCTTTGTCAGAATGGAGTCTCATGTTGCGGCCCCGCACCCCGCGGGTCAACGCCGCGCCCGTCAGGACCCTGCCATGAAACTGCTCTTCGAATTTTTGCCCATCGCGCTGTTCTTCGTGGTCTACCAGCTCAGCGGCGACATCGTGCTGGCCACGCTGGTGCTGATTCCGGCGAGTCTCGCCCAGGTGGGCTTCCAGTGGTGGCGCACCCGCCGGCTCGAGACCATGCAGCTGGTCACCCTGGGGCTGATCGTGGTGCTCGGCGGCGCCACGGTGGTGTTCAAGAACGCCGCCTTCATCCAGTGGAAGCCGACCGTGGTCAACGCCCTGTTCGCGGTGGCCTTCCTGGTGTCACCGTATTTCGGCGGCCAGCCGCTGGTCCAGCGCATGATGGGGCGCGCCATCGCCCTGCCCGCGGCGATCTGGCAGCGCCTCAACCTGGCCTGGGTGGTATTCTTCATCGCCATGGCGGTACTCAACGTCGTGGTCTTCAAGACCTTCGACGAGGCCACCTGGGTCGACTTCAAGCTGTTCGGCATGCTCGGCCTGACCCTGGCGTTCATTCTCGCCCAGGGGGTGTACCTGAGCCGCCATGCCGAGGCCGCGCCCGGCGGTCAGGACCGCTGAGGCGCCCGTCATTCCCAAGGAGACAAGCCAATCATGCTCTACGCCATCCTCAGTGAAGACGTCAAGGACAGCCTGGAAAAGCGCAAGGCCGCCCGCCCCGACCACCTCGCGCGCCTCGAGAAGCTGCGCGACGAAGGCCGCCTGGTGCTGGCCGGCCCGCATCCGGCGGTCGACGCCGAGGACCCGGCCGACGCCGGCTTCACCGGCAGCCTGGTGGTCGCCGAGTTCGACAGCCTCGCCGACGCCCAGGCCTGGGCCGATGCCGATCCATACATGATCGCCGGCGTCTACACCCGGGTCACCGTCAAGCCGTTCAAGAAGGTCCTGCCCTGACCGAGCGACCCCGGCCGGCCGCCCCGGCCGGCCGTGCCTGACCGGCCGTGCCTGACCGAGATCAGGCTTTGGCGATATCGCCCTTCCCGCCACTGGGCGCCCACCCGCTCCCGCCACTATGCTGACAGTCCCGCCCGCCACCCGCCGGAGACCGTCATGGCCGAAGCCCGTCCCGATGACACGCCCCCCGAAACGCTCGACCTCGGCAACAGCCACGCCGAGCCGCCCCGCCACCCGGTCGCCCCCTTCTCGCCTCTGGCCCTGCCGCCGCTGCCCGGGTACTACACGGCGCGGGCGCTGGACCGGGCCTTCAAGGCCAATCTGGCGCGGGTGACGCTGGGCATCAGCCCCGCGGGGCTGGCCAGCAGTTACGTCGAGTGGCTCAGCCATCTCGTGCTGTCGCCGGGCAAGCAGCTCGAGCTGCAGGAAAAGGCGATGCGCAAGTGGCTGCGCCTGGCGGTCCACGCCGGCCAGCTGGCCTCGAAGGGCCCCACCGCGCCCTGCATCGAGCCGCTGTCCCAGGACCACCGCTTCGATGACCCGGCCTGGGGGCAGTGGCCCTACACGCTGATCTATCAGGGCTTCCTGCTCAACCAGCAGTTCTGGCACAACGCCACCACCGACATCGACGGCCTCTCGCCCCACACCGAGCGGGTGGTGTCGTTCATCGCCCGGCAGATGCTCGACCGCTGGTCACCCTCCAACCTGCCGTGGATCAACCCCGAAATCACCCGTACCACCCTCGAACAGGGTGGCATGAACCTGGTGCGTGGCTGGCAGAATGCCGTCGAGGATGCCGAGCGCCGCTTCAGCACCCGGCCCCCGGTGGGTGCCGAGGACTTCCGCGTCGGCGAGAACCTGGCGATCACCCCCGGCAAGGTGGTCTATCGCAACCACCTGATCGAGCTGATCCAGTACACCCCGACCACGAAAACCGTGAAGGCCGAACCCGTGCTGTTCGTGCCCGCCTGGATCATGAAGTACTACATCCTCGACCTGTCGTCGGACAACTCGCTGGTGCGCTACCTGGTCGACCAGGGACACACGGTGTTCATGATCTCCTGGCGCAATCCGACCTCGGCGGATCGCGACCTGAGCATGGAGGACTACCGGCGCCTGGGGCCGATGGCCGCGCTGGACGTGATCGGCGCCATCGTGCCCGAGCGGCGTGTGCATGCGGTGGGCTACTGCCTGGGCGGCACCCTGATGTCGATCGCCGCGGCGGCGATGGCCCGCGACGGCGACGAGCGGCTGGCCTCGCTGACCACCCTGGCCACCCAGGTCGACTTCACCGAGGCCGGCGAGCTGATGCTGTTCATCAGCGACAGCGAGGTCGCCTACCTCGAGAACATGATGTGGGACCAGGGCTACCTGGCCGGCGACCAGATGGCCGGCGCCTTCCAGCTGCTGCGCTCCAACGACCTGATCTGGTCGCGGGTGGTGCACGACTACCTGCTCGGCGAGCGCCAGCCGATGAGCGACCTGATGGCCTGGAACGCCGACCTCACCCGCATGCCCTACCGCATGCATTCGGAGTACCTGCGCCGGCTGTTCCTGGGCAACGAACTGGCCGCCGGGCGCTACACGGTGGGCGGCCGGCCGGTGGCGATCAGCGACATCCGTGTGCCGATCTTCGCCGTGGGCACCCGCAAGGACCACGTCGCCCCCTGGCACTCGGTGTACAAGATCCATCTGCTGGGCGATGCCAGCGAGGTCACCTTCCTGCTCACCAGCGGCGGGCACAACGCCGGCATCATCAGCGAACCCGGGCACCCGCACCGGCGCTACCAGATGCACACCTATCGCGACGACGAGCCCTACGTCGACCCGGACACCTGGCGGCAGACCGTCGCCACTCGGGAAGGCTCGTGGTGGCCGGCCTGGCAGGCCTGGCTGGCGGCACGCTCCACCGGTGACGTCGCTCCGCCGACCCTCGGCGCCGAGGGTTATCCACCGCTGGCCGATGCCCCGGGCTGCTACGTCCGTCAGGCCTGATTACCGGGAAACATGATGACTCGATCCACCAAGACCAGCCACCACGCGCTCGCCGAGAACAGCGTTCCCCTCTTCTGGCCGTTCACTGCCGCGGCGACGCTGGCCGAGGAGGAGTGGCGACTGTTCAATGACAACCTCAAGTTCCTCGCCGAGACCGCGGCGATCGATCACGGCCCGCCGCCGGAGTTCGTCACGCCGAATCGCCCGCGCCTGGTGTTGCACACCCTGACGCTGCGCGACTTCTCGCCCGACGAGGCCGACGCGGACGAGACGCCCACCCTGGTCATCGCTCCCTACGCCGGCCACCACGCCACCATCGCCGACTACCAACCTGGCCAGAGCCTGGTCGAGACGCTGCTGGACAGCGGCCTGTCGCGAGTGCTGGTGACCGACTGGCACAGCGCCACGCCGGCAATGAAGGACTACGACATCGACATCTACCTGGCCGAACTCAACGTCTGCATCGACGAGCTGGGCGGCCGGGTCAATCTGGTCGGGCTGTGCCAGGGTGGCTGGATGGCGGCGATGTACGCCGCCCGCTACCCGTCCCGCGTCGCTACCCTGGTGCTGGCCGGTTCGCCGATCGACACCGCCGCCGGCGACGGCCCCATCAAGCGCATGGTCGAACAGCTGCCGCTCGCCTTCTACGAGCATCTGGTGGCGCTCGGCGACGGGCTGATGCGCGGCGAGTTCATGCTCCAGGGCTGGAAGAACATGCACCCGGACAGGCAGTACATCGACAAGTACCTGGAGCTCTACGAGCACATCGAGGACCCCGTCTACCTGGCCAAGCAGGAGGCCTTCTCGCGCTGGTATGAAAATCCGCTCGATCTGCCCGGGCGCTGGTACCTGCAGGCGATCACCGAGCTGTTCAAGGAAAACCGCCTGGCCCGCGGCCGCTTCGTCGGGCTGGGCCGACGCCTGGCGCTCGCCGACGTCACCTGCCCCGCCTACCTGCTGGCCGGCGAGGAAGACGACATCACCACCCGCGAGCAGGTGTTCGCCGCCGAGACCCTGCTCGGCAGCGCCCCCGGCGCGGTGACCCGGGCACTCGCCCCGGGCGGCCACATCGGCCTGTTCATGGGTCACCGCACGCTCAGCGAGTACTGGCCGCCGATCGCCCGCTGGATCGCCGCCGGCGGCACCTCATGAGCCGTCGCCTGACGGCGCTCGCCCTGCAGGGCGGCGGCGCGCTGGGTGCCTATGAGTTCGGCGTCCTCAAGGCGCTCCACGAACGTCAGGACTTCCGGCTGGACGCCGTCTCGGGCGTGTCGATCGGCGCCATTACCGCAGCGGTGCTGGTGGGCGCCCGTGGCGAGCCGATCACCACGCTGCAGGCAATGTGGGACCAGCTGTCGTTGACCCCGGCGCCGCTGGTGCCCGACACGCTCCAGGCCAACCAGGGCCTGTTCGGCAACCCGGCCATGTATCGGCTCGATCCTGCCTGGCTGACCGCGCCCTGGCTCGCCACCCACGTCTATGACACCACACCACTACGCGAGTCGTTGGCACGCTGGATCGACCTGGAGCGCCTGAACGCCAGTCGTATCCGGGTGACCGTCACCGCGGTGGACGTGGAAAGCGGCGAGCTCGTCGAGTTCGACAACCGCCACGGCCTGATGCTGGAACATATCCTGGCCAGCGCCAGCCTGCCGCCCGGCTTCCCGGCGACACGGCTCCACGGCCATGGCTACTGGGACGGTGGCCTGGTTTCCAATACCCCGCTGCGCTCGGCGATCGATGCCCTCGAATCACTGGCGCCCGGCGATGCCGAGGTACAGCGCGAGCTGATCGTCATCGATGCCTTCCGCCAACGAGCCCCGGCGCCCGAACAGTTCCTCGACGTCGTGGAGCGCGCGTTCGAGATCAACTTCGCCAGCAAGCTCAAGCTGGACCTGAAGCTGCTGCGCCGGATCAACGACCTGATCGAGCTCGTCGAGGAGATGGAAGCCGCCCTGCCCGCGGACAGCCCGCTACGCCGGCGCTCCGCCTATCGCCGCCTGCTCGCCTACCGTCATATCGACCGGCTGTGGGTGATCGGCAATCATGATGCCAATGACGGCGGCGGGCCGGCCGACTTCTCTCCCGGAGCGATCCAGCGGCGCATCGCCAATGGCTATCGCGACGGCCGCCAGGCCCGAAGGCCCACGGCGTCGTCCCGCCGGCCCCGCCGAGCTGAATAGCCGCGACGGTCAGTCGGTTCTCGCTGCTCGTCCACAGCCGGCGTTCATGCACAGGAGCTGTGGAAAACTCTGTGAAAACCCCGCGGACGCCTTGCGCCACCCCATGGCGTTCGCTGCCCTGCCACGATCGGGTAAAATTTGATCAATATCCTGACGCCGCCGGAGCTTCATCATTGTCTACCCCGTCCAATTCGGCCCTGCCGCCCCTGACCGGTCTCGACACGCCCGCCCTCGACTGGCGCCGCGACGAGACCGACCGGCTCTCGCCACACTCGACCGCCTTCGACGACGTCTACTTCTCGCGCCACGACGGCCGCGCCGAGACCGAGCATGTGTTCATCCGTGCCAATCGCCTGCCCGAACGATTCGCCGCCTGGCACGAGACGCGCCCCTTCGTGATCGGCGAGACCGGCTTCGGCACCGGGCTCAACGTGCTCTGTGCCTGGGCCTGCTTCACCGAGCATGCCCCGCCCGACGCACGACTGCATATCGTCTCCACCGAGCGCTTTCCGCTGGCCCGCGACGACCTGGCCCGGGCACTGGCCGCCTGGCCCGGCCTCGCACCGCTGGCCGCCCGGCTGATCGCCCAGTGGCCCGAGCCGGTGCCCGGCGTGCACCGGCTGTGGCTGGACGCGCGCGTCGTGCTCGACCTGCACTTCGGCGACAGCACCGCGGCGCTTGCCCAGCTCGACGGGCGGGTGGACGCCTGGTTTCTGGATGGCTTCGCGCCCAGCAAGAACCCCGAAATGTGGCACCCGGCGCTGTTTACCGCCATGGCCGCGGCCAGCCGCCCGGGGGCGAGCGTGGCCACCTTCACCTGCGCGGGGGTGGTCAAGCGCGGCCTCGAGGCCGCGGGCTTCGTCTGGCGCAAGGTGCCCGGGTTCGGCCGCAAGCGCGAGATGCTCGTCGCCGAACTGGCCGACCCGCCGAGGGATTGCGCCCGCCGGGCCACGCCCTGGTTCCAGCCCCCCGCCCCCCGGAAGGCCGAGCACGTGGCGGTGATCGGCGCCGGGCTGGCGGGTGCCGGTGTCGCTCATGCCCTGGCCCGGCGCGGCGTGGCGGTGACATTGATCGACCGCGAGGGGCCGGCCGCCGGCGCCTCCGGCAATCGCCAGGGCGCGCTCTACGTCAAGCTCGCCGCCGAGACCAATCGGCAGAGCCGCTTCTATCTCGCCGGGCTGCTGCACACCCGGCGCTGGCTCGCCGCCCTCGATCCCGACCGCACCCTGTGGCAGGACTGCGGCGTGCTGCAGCGCGCCACCGGCGAGCGCGAGACACGGCGTCAGCGGCGCTTTCTCGACAATCATCCGCTGCCCGGGGCGGTGGTCACGGGGCTCGATGCCGAAGCCGCCAGCCGGGCCATCGGCTGGCCGCTGGAGACGGGCGGGCTGGACTATCCACAGGCGGGCTGGGTGGACCCGGCGGCGCTGTGCCGGCGGCTGGCCGACACGCCGGGCATCGCCTTCCGTCACGGCGAGGTGGCGACGCTGAACGCCGCGGATGACGGCTGGTCGCTGGGGTTCGCCGACGGCACCACTCTCGCGGCCGATCAGGTGGTGATCGCCACCGCCGCCGAGGGCACACGCCTGGCCCAGACCGCCGACCTGCCGTTGCAGGCGATTCGCGGCCAGGTCACCCACCTGACGCTGCCCGCGTCGGCACCGCGACCGCGCCAGGTGGTGTGTGCCGGCGGCTACCTGCCGCCGCCCGTGGGCGACGCCCTGACCTTCGGTGCCACCTTTCACCCCAACGTGGCCGACACGGCCGTGCGCGAGGCCGACCACGCCGCCAACCTGGCCGAACTGGAGCGCACCCTGCCGGGCTATGTCGCGGCGCTGCGCGAGGCCGGGATCGATCTCGACCCGGCGCGGCTGGAAGGCCGCGCGGCGGTGCGCGCCGCCAGCCCCGACAAGACGCCCTATGCCGGGCCGGTGCCCGATGCCGCGGCCTGGCGCCGCGACTATGCCGCATTGAGCAAGGATGCCCGGCGCCGGGTGCCGGAGACGCCCGGGCGGCATCATCCGGGGCTGTGGATCAGCGCCGCCCACGGCTCGCGGGGGCTGGCCAGCACGCCGCTGTGCGCCGAGCTGATCGCCTCGCGGATCTGCGACGAGCCGCTGCCGCTGCCCCGGGTACTGGCCGATCACCTGCATCCCGGGCGGCGGCTGATCGCCGAGCTGATTCGTGGCGCGGCCCGCTGAGACGGGCCGCCGGGGCAGGCGTGATGCCTACTGCATGAACCAGCCGTGGCTGACCACGATCGACTGGCCGGTCAGTGCGCTGGAGGGGAAGGTCGCCAGGTAGAGCGCCGTCTCGGCGACGTCCTCGACGGTGGTGAACTGCTTGTCGACGGTGTCCTTGAGGAACACCTTCTCGACCACCTCGTCCTCGCTCATGCCGTGCTCGCGGGCCTGGTCGGGAATCTGCTTCTCCACCAGCGGGGTCTTCACGTAGCCCGGGCAGATGGTGTTGGCGCGGATGCCGTACTCGGCGCCCTCCTTGGCCATGGTCCGGCACAGGCCCAGCAGGCCATGCTTGGCGGTGACGTAGGGCGACTTCATCGCCGAGGCTTCATGGGAGTGCACCGAACCCATGTAGATCAGGCAGCCGCCGCCATCCTGGGTCATCATCTGGCGGAAGGCCGCACGGGTCGACAGGAAGCTGCCGTCGAGCTGGATATTGGTGACCTTCTTCCAGTTATCGTAGGACAGCTTGTGGATCGGCTCGACATGCTGCGAGCCGGCGTTGGCGATCATCACGTCGAGCCGCCCGTAGGCGTCGATGGCCTCCTTGAAGGCGGCCTCGACCTGCTGCTCGTCGGTGACATCGGCGCCCACTCCCAGCGCCGTGCCGCCCTGTTCGGTCAGCTCGCGGGCCGTGGCCCGGGCCGCCTCGCGGTCGAGATCGAGGATCACCACCCGGGCGCCCTGCTCGGCGAACAGCGTGGCGATCTGCTTGCCGATGCCGCTGGCGGCGCCGGTGATCAAGGCGACCTGATTCTGGAGTCGATTCTGCGCGGGATGCGATGACATGCTGGCTTTTCTCCTCGGTTGATCCATCGGGACGCGGCCGGCCGCGTCACTCGAACGGCACATCGGTCAGGTCCTCGAGGTGGCCGTCCAGATTGCTGCGATAGCTGCAGACGTTGGCGCCGATCTCGTCGCTGACCGGATCGCGCCGACAGGGGCAGATCGCCAGCGCGCCCTTCATGTCATGATACCCGGCGCGCCAGCGCTCCATGATAGTCGAATAGGAGAAGTCGATATCCTTCTGCGCGGTCTCCGCCTCGCGGGCCGGCGCCAATAGCCGCACGATGTTGACCGGTGACTGGCGGGCGAGCTCCAGCAGCGCGGCGACGTCATCGTCATCGCGGACGGCGTCGGGCAGATGCTTGCCCAGCTTGCGCAACGCCTCGCGCAGACGATTGATTTCCTTGAGAAAGTGCAGATTGTGTCCGGCCCGGGTGGCGTACTGGATGTCCTTCTCGCGATGCATGGCATCGCTGATGGTCTCGGGCACCGGGCCGCGCGGACTCCACAGGTCGATCACGTAGCAGTTGATCGGCATGTCACTGCCCGGCCGTTCACTCTCGAGCACGTAGTCGATCGGCGTGTTGGAACACAGGCCGCCGTCCCAGTAGGCCTCGCCGTCGATCCAGACCGGCGGGAAGGCCGGCGGCAACGCGCCGCTGGCCATCACGTGGCGTGCCGAGAGCGGCTCGTCGTGGCTGTCGAAGTAGCGCATCGCGCCGCGGCTGATGTTGACCGCACCGACGCTCAGCCGCTTGCCGTCCTGAAGGTTGCGGGTACCGAGCCGCTCGAAGTCGACCAGCGCCTCCAGGGTCCGCTCGAGCGGGGTGACGTCGTAGAAGCTCGGCGGCGTGCCCCACCAGTTGTGGGTCAGCGGGATTTCCCAGGGCGGGCGCGGGTGAAAGAACCCCGGCACACCGGTGGTCAGCGCCAGGAACTTGGCCAGTTCGGTTTCGTAGTGCTCGAGCGCCACGCTGCTGCTCGACGACGGCTGGGCGACTCGGGTCCAGAAGTCCTCCAGCCGGGCGAGCACGTCGCGACGGCGGTTGCCGGCGATCAGCGCGGCGTTGATGGCACCGATCGAGGTGCCCACCACCCAGTCGGGCTCGATGTCGGCTTCGCTGAGCGCCTGATAGACACCCGCCTGATAGGCCCCCAGGGCGCCACCGCCCTGCAGTACCAGGATGTTCATGGGTCGTGACATTTCACCCCCTGCGGCCCTTCGCGAGAGACTCTCGGATCGAGAGACACCTTCGAATCGACCCCGCGACTCGCGATGCGTTCCGTCATGGCGACGGCCTCTCCCCTTCACTCTAGGGAGTCGCGTATTGCGCCGCAACATGCCGGCCCCGTCCTTCCCGCGTGATTGACGTCAAGACCGCGGGGACACGGCTGGGGTAGAGTCGCCCCATGCACACGCCTACCGCTCGTCGTTCCTGTCCGCCTTTCCGCCCCCGGCCGCGCGCGAGCCGGGGCGTGTGGCGTCTCGTGCGGGTCGGCCTCGCGATGCTTCTTCTCGGCGGCTGTGGCGAGTCCGCACCGGGCCTGCCCGGCACCCTGGAGTGGGATCGCATCACCCTAGTGGCGGAGGTCTCGGAGCCCGTGCAGCGCTGGCGGGTCGCCGAGGGCGACCGGGTGACCGCCGGCCAGCCCCTGCTGACGCTGGACCCGCGACGCCTGGACGCCCGCCTGGCCCGGGCCGAGGGCGAACTCGACGGGGCCCGCGCCGCCCTGGCGGAAGCCCGGCAGGGGCCACGCCGCGAGACGATCGCCGCGGCCCGGGCGGATCTCGCCCGCGCCAGGGCTGCGCAGACGCTGGCCGAGGCTGACTACCGGCGCAGCCAGCGCCTGTTCCAGCGCCGGGCGCTGGCCACGGCCGAGCTGGATCAGGCCCTGGCCCTGCGTGACCAGCGCCGGGCCGAGGCCGACGCCCTCGCCGCCCGGCTCGAGGAACTGCTCCGCGGCGAGCGACCGGAACGCATCGCCGCCGCCGTCGCCGCGGTGGACGCCGCCCGGGCCCATGTCGACGACCTGCGGGTCGATCGCGACCGCCTGGTGGTCACCGCGCCCCGCGACGGCCGGGTCGACGACCTGCCCTTTCGCCCCGGCGACCAGCCGCCGGCGGGCGCCCCCCTGGTCAGCCTGCTGGTGGGCGAGGCCCCCTACGCGCGCTTCTACGTGCCCGCCGACCGGCGCGCGACGCTCGCCGTGGGCGACCCGGTCACGGTGCACGTCACGGGCATCGCGCGCCCCTTCGCCGCCCGCGTGGAGCGCCTGGCCCGCGAGCCGGCCTTCACGCCCTACTATGCCCTGGCGGGCGACGACGCCAGCCGCCTGGTCTACCTTGCCCGGGCGCGCCTGACCGATACGGCGGCAGAGCGGCTGGTGGCGGGCCTGCCGGTCCGCGTGGAGCTCGACGGTGAGCGCTGAGACGGTGATCCGCACCCGCGGCCTGAGCAAGCGCTTCGGCGCGACCCTGGCCGTCGACGATCTATCGCTGGAGGTGACGCGCGGCGAGGTCTACGGCTTCCTGGGGCCCAACGGTTCCGGCAAGTCGACCACGCTGCGCATGCTCTGCGGCCTGCTGACCCCCAGTGCCGGCGAGATCACGGTCCTCGGCCACGCCCTGCCCGGTGCGGCGGAACGGCTCAAGCGAGAGCTGGGCTACATGACCCAGCGCTTTGCGCTGTATCGCGACCTGACGGTGCTCGAGAACCTGCGCTTCCTGGCGGCGCTGCACGACCTGCCGACGGCGGGCCTCGGACGGCGTCTCGATGCCCTGATGGCACGCTACACGCTGGGCGAGCTGCGCCACCGCCTGGCCGGCACCCTGAGCGGCGGCCAGCAGCAGCGCCTGGCGCTGGCCGCCACGGTCATGCACGCCCCGGCGCTGCTGCTGCTCGACGAGCCCACCAGCGCCGTCGACCCGCAGTCGCGGCGCGACTTCTGGGAGGCGCTGTTCGAGCTGGCCGACGCCGGCACCACGCTGCTGGTCTCGACCCATTACATGGACGAGGCGGAACGCTGCACGCGGCTGGCGATTCTCGATCACGGCCGCCTGGTCGCCGACGGCAGCCCCCGGGCGCTGATGGAGGCCCTGCCGGAAAGCCCGCTGCGCGTGGTCACCGACCGGCCGCGCCAGGCCCAGCAACGGCTGCTGGCACTGCCCGAGGTGATCGCGGTGGCGCAGATCGGCACCGCCCTGCGCGTGCTGGTGGTGCCCGGCACCGCCCCCGAGACCCTGACCCGGGCGCTGAAGCAGGCCGGCCTGAGCGCGAGCGCCCGGGCCGACACGCCGAGCCTCGAGGACGTGTTCGTCGCCGCCACCCGCCGCGCACCGGCCACTGGGGCGGCGCCGTGAGCCTGCGCCGCCTTCTCGCAGTGATCGTCAAGGAGCTGCGCCAGCTGCGCCGCGACCGGCTGACCTTCGCGATGATCGTGGGGATTCCGGTGATGCAGCTGATTCTGTTCGGCTACGCCATCAACCTCGATGTGCGCGGGCTGGATGCGGCGGTCGTCGATCAGGCCGGCACGGCCCACTCCCGCGAAATCATCGACGCGATCGGCGCCAGCCAGGTGCTCGACCTGCGCTACCGGGTCGCCACGCCCCGGGCCGCCGAGGCGCTGCTGCGCGCGGGGCGCATCAGCGCCGCCCTGGTGGTGCCCGCCGATCTCGAGGTGCGCCTGGCCCGCGGCGACCGGCCGGCGCTGCAGCTGGTGGTGGACGGGGCCGACCAGGTGGTGCAGGCCGCCGCCCGCCAGCTGGCCCGTTTCCCGGTGGCCGGCGACGCCGGCTGGACGCGGCGGGTCGATCCCGTGGAAGTGGTCAACTACTACAATCCGGAACGGCGGGCGCCGATCAACACCGTGCCGGGGCTGATCGGCGTCATCCTGACCATGACGCTGGTGATGTTCACCGCCATCGCCCTGGTCCGCGAGCGCGAGAACGGCAACCTGGAACTGCTGATCGCCACGCCCCTGTCACGCTGGGAACTGACCCTGGGCAAGGTCGTGCCCTTCATCGCCATCGGCCTGGTGCAGGTCACCCTGGTGCTGCTCCTCGGCGATGTGCTGTTCGCGGTGCCGATCCGCGGCTCGACGGCGGCGCTCTACGCGGCGGCGCTGGTATTCATCGTCGCCAACCTGGCGCTGGGCATCTTCCTGTCGACGCTGGCGCGCAGCCAGTTCCAGGCCATGCAGCTGGCGGTGTTCACCTTCCTGCCGCAGATCCTGCTCTCGGGCTTCATGTTCCCCTTCGCCGGCATGCCCCGGGCGGCCCGCTGGTTTGCCGAACTGCTGCCGCTGACCCACTTCCTGCGGCTGATTCGCGGCATCATGCTGCGCGGCGCCGGCCTCGCCGAACTGTGGCCGTCGCTGGCGGCGCTCGGCGTGTTCACCCTGCTGATGCTGGGGCTGACCGTGTCACGGCTGCGCAAGCGGCTGGATTGAACGGCAGCCGGCAAGGAGCGAGAGTCAGGCTGCCGGTGGAAGCGACGTCAGTCGCGATATAGCCCGCAGCCCGAGTCTAGGGTTCGTACGAAAAGTCGGCGAGCGAAGGCAAGACAAGGCAAAAATCGGCGAAAAAGCGGAGTTTACGGGGTGTAAATGAGTATTTTGAGCCGATTTTTAACGCCGTATTGCCGAGCGCAGGCAGTTTTCGTACAAAGCCTATTCCTCCTCGTCGTCGGCCAGGTCGCGGCCGAAGCGGCGCCACTGGGCCAGTGTCATCACCTCGGTGGTCTCGGTGCGCAGGTCGTGGGCGATGACCAGCTCGCCGCGCTCCAGCTGGCGCCGGAGCTCGACCACCCAGCCGCGCATGCCCTCGCCGGTGTCGGTGGTGTCGTAGCCCTGCCGGGTGACGAACGCCTCGAGCAGGGCGTCCAGCGTCTCGCCCGGCAGCAGGCGATGGGGCACTTCGACGAAACGTCCGCTCATGGCTCCTCCCCGTTTTCCCAGGCGGCGAGGCGCGTCAGAAAGGTCGCCTCGTCGAGCACCTCGACGCCCAGTTCCTCGGCCTTCCTGAGCTTGCTGCCGGCGGCCTCGCCGGCCACCAGCGCCGCGGTCTTCTTCGACACGCTGCCGGCGACCTTCGCGCCCAGCGCCTGCAGGCGCGCCTTGCCCTCGTCGCGGGTCATGCTCTCCAGGGTGCCGGTAAGCACCCAGGTCTGCCCGGCCAGCGGCGTGGGCCGGGCCTCGACCTCGGCCTCCTCCCAGTGCACGCCGGCGTCGATCAGCGCCTGGATCGTCTCGCGGTTGTGGGGCTGGCGGAAGAAGGTGTGCACATGGGCGGCGACGATGGGGCCGACGTCCTCCACCGCCTCGAGCGCCGCGCGGTCCGCCGCCATCAGCGCCTCGAGGGTGCCGAAGTGGCGGGCCAGGCCGGCGGCGGTGGCCTCGCCCACCTCGCGGATGCCCAGCGCGAAGATGAAGCGCGGCAGCGTCGTCGCCTTGGCCTTCTCCAGGGCGGCGACCAGGTTCTCCGAGGATTTTCGGCCCATGCGCGGCAGTTCGGCCAGCGCCTCGGCCTCGAGGGCGAACAGGCCCGCCGGGGTCTCGACCCAGTCGCGCTCGACCAACTGATCGATCAGCTTCTCGCCCAGCCCTTCGATATCCAGCGCCCGGCGCGAGGCGAAATGCTTGAGCGCCTCCTTGCGCTGGGCGGCGCAGTAGAGACCACCCGAGCAGCGCGCCACCGCCTCGCCTTCGAACCGCTCGATCTGCGAGTCGCAGACCGGGCAGCGTTCGGGGAAGACGATCTCGCGGGCATCGGCGGGGCGCTCGCTCTCGATTACCCGCACCACCTGCGGGATCACGTCCCCGGCGCGACGGATGGCCACGGTGTCGCCGATCATCACCCCCAGGCGCGCGATCTCGTCGGCATTGTGCAACGTGGCGTTGGACACCGTGACCCCGGCCACGCTGACCGGCTCGAGGCGTGCCACCGGCGTGATGGCGCCGGTACGACCGACCTGGAACTCGACATCGTTGAGCCGCGTGGTCTGCTCCTGGGCGGGGAACTTGAAGGCGATCGCCCAGCGCGGCGCCCGGGCGACGAAACCCAGCTCGCGCTGCAGGCGCAGGTCGTCGACCTTGATCACCGCGCCGTCGATATCGTAGCCGAGCCCGTCACGCGTCTCGCCGAGCCGTCGGCAGTAGTCGATGACGCCCTCGGCGCCGTGGACCACCTTGAGCTGATCGTTGACCCGGAAGCCCCAGTCACGCAGCTGCGCCATCTGTTCGCTGTGGGCGGGAATGTCGATATCGGCGAGGCGCTCCGTCGGCTGCACGAGCTGGTAGGCGGTGAACTCCAGCGGCCGGGTGGCGGTGATCCGGGGGTCGAGCTGGCGCAGGCTGCCGGCAGCGGCGTTGCGCGGATTGGCGAACACCTTGTCGCCCGATTCCCGCGCCCGGTCGTTCATCGCCTCGAAGGCGGCGTGACGCATGGTGACTTCCCCACGCACCTCCAGCCGCTCGGGCCAGCCCTGGCCGCGCAGCTTCAGCGGTACCGAGCGGAGCGTGCGCAGGTTGGAGGTGATGCCCTCGCCGGTGCGGCCGTCACCCCGGGTGACGCCGGTGGTCAGTTCGCCATGCTCGTAGACCAGCGACACCGCCGCGCCGTCGAGCTTGGGCTCGCAGCAGAACGCCAGCACCTCGGGATCGGTTTCCAGGCGGTCGGCGGCCCGCTTGACGAAGGCCGCCAGCTCCTCCTCGTCGAAGGCGTTGTCCAGCGACAGCATGGGCACCGCGTGGCGCACCTCGGGGAAACCCTCGGCGGGCCTGGCCCCGACCCGCTGGGTGGGCGAATCGGGCGTCACCAGCTCGGGGTGATCGGCCTCGATCGCCTGCAGGCGGCGCAGCCGGCGATCGTAGTCGGCATCGGTCAGCTCCGGCGCGTCGAGCACGTAGTAACGGTAGTTGGCATCGTCGAGTTCAGCGCGCAGACGGTTCACTTCGTCGCGCAGTGACGGGTCGGGCTGGGTCATGCGTGGTGATTCCCGGTCGATGGCGAAAGAACAGGGCCAAGGGGCCGCTGGCACGCCATTCTAGCAATCCGGCAACGAAAAACCCCGTGATCGCTCACGGGGTCGGGTTGCGGTGGCGCACGGCGTCAGGTGGCCTGGGAACGGTGCAACCGGTGGCGACGCTCGAACTCCTGCACCTGCTGGCGGGCGAACTCCACGGTCTGCGCGGTCATCACGCTGTGGTTCTCGTCCTTGAGCTCACCGCCGAGGTTGCGCACCACCACCATCGCCGTCTCGACCATCGCCTCGAAGGCGGCGGCGGAGTCCCGGGCCCCGGGCAGCGGCATCAGGAAGGTGATGCCGGGCGTGGCGTAGTCGTCCATCGTCTCGAGCGCGAAGGTGCCGGGCTTGACCACGTCGACCATGGCGAACTGCAGCGCGCTGTCGGCATCTTCCGTCTCGTTGCGCAGGAAGATGCCCATGTCGCTGTAACGCAGCCCGCAGGCCAGCATCAGCCGCAGCAGGTCGGTACCCGCGAAGCCCTCGTCGTCGCGGGCCATCACGCTGATGACGATGACATCCTCGGCACGGCCCAGGGCCTCCCGGGCCCGCTGGGCGCTCACCGGATGACGGCGCGCCTTCTCGACCACCGGGTGCGGCGTGACCACGTCATCGCGCAACGGGGCATCCTCGGCGGCTTCGCTGGCGGCCACCGGCGTCTCGGGCTCGGACGGCGCGACCTCGGGCTCGGGGGCCGATTCGCTTTCTGGCATCGCCTCGGGCATCTCGAAGGCCGGCTCCGCAGCCGCGGCGGACTCATGAACCTCCTCGTCCCGCTCGCGGCGCTGGAACACACGCTTCATGGAGCGTGTCAGGCCGCCGGCCACGTCGCGGCCGGCCCGGGGCGAGGCCTCCCCGTCTGCCGGCTCGCCAGCCCGCTTCGGCGCGTCCTCGCGATGCGGGGCGTCATCCCGTTCGGCATGCAGCGGCATGGTCACCGAAGGCGCGTCGCCCGCCTCCACGTCGGCCGCCTCGTCGCGCCGGGCACGCGGCGCCTGTTCCGGTCGTTCGGCGCCGGGCTTGCGAGCGTCGGCGGTCTCGCGCTTCATGCGCGCGAACACCCGCGACGGCCCGGGGTGCTCCTGACGTTCGAGATCGGGCTTGGGCTCGACGGTCGTCTTCGATGCCGGACTGACGACCCGCGCCCCTCCATTGGGCAGCTCCCAGTTGACTTCGGCCCGGCGTGCAGCCTCTTCGGGATCCACGCTCTCCCGTTCGTCGTCCTCGACTTCGTCGAGCCGGGGCACCTTGCGCTGGCGCTGTAGGCGGCGCACGCCATCGACGACGATGATCGCCACCAGAACCAGCCCCAGGATGATCAACCACTCTCTTAGTTCCATGGGTCGTCTTGCCTGTTTGATAAGGCGCAATGCCTAGGTATTCACCTCGTCACTAGCATAGCGCGATTGACAAAAAAAAGGCCACTTGCGCGGGAAAGTCAAGCCTTTCCCCGGAGCCCTCTCAATCGCCCTTCTTTTCCCTGCCGGCGAAACACGATTGTCGAACGCCGGGCGCCGGATCATCGGATTCACGCCTCGGCCAACTCGGCGGCTTCCTCGACACCGACGGCCACCAGGCGCGACACCCCCGGCTCCTGCATGGTGACCCCCATCAGCCGATCGGCGGCCTCCATGGCGATCTTGTTGTGCGTTATATAGATGAACTGCACGCTCTCGGCCATGTCCCTGACCAGTTTGGCATAGCGGCCGACATTGGCATCATCCAGTGGCGCATCGACCTCGTCGAGCATGCAGAACGGCGCCGGGTTCAGCTGGAAGATCGCGAACACCAGCGACAGAGCCGTCAGCGCCTTTTCCCCACCGGAAAGCAGATGAATGGTGCTGTTTTTCTTGCCCGGCGGACGCGCCATGATCGCCACGCCCGTCTCCAGCAAATCCTCGCCGGTCAGCGTCAGCCACGCCGTTCCGCCGCCGAAAACCCGTGGAAAAAGCTCGCCGAAACCGGCGTTGACCCGCTCGAAAGTTTCCTTGAAACGGGTGCGGGTTTCCTGGTCGATCTTGCGGATCGCCCGCTCCAGGGTGTCCAGTGCCTCGCTGAGCTCGGCATGCTGCGCCTCGAGATAGTCGCGTCGTTCGGCCTGCTGGTCGTACTCCTCGATGGCGGCGAGGTTGATGGCACCCAGCCGGCGAATCCGCTCGCCCACCGTCTCGAGCCGGCCCTGCCAGGCCGATTCGGTGGCGTCGGGATCGAGCTCGGCCTCGAGATCGGCCGCCCGATGCCCCAGTTCGCCGAGCGCCTCGTCCTGGGCGTCGGCCTTGAGCTTGAGCGCCTGCACCTGCATGCGCCCCTCTTCCAGCCGCTGGCGGATGCCCTCCAGGTTGCGCTCGTGCTGCTGGCGCGCCAGCTCGGTCTCGCGCAGCGTCTCGCCGAGCCGCGCCGCCTCGTCGCGACAGGCGTTGAGCGCGCGCTCCTCGCGGGTGCGGCGGTCGAGGAGTTCCTCGAGCTGCTCACGATCCTCGTCCTGCGGCTCGCGCAGCGTCTCGCGGCTGGCCTCCAGCTCGGCGCACTTGTCCTCGAGCCGGGTGCGGGTCTCGTCGCCCCGCCCGCGCTGCTCGAGCAGCCCGGCGCGTTCGGTACGCAGCCGCTGATCCTCGAGCGCCAGTTGCTGTGAGCGCTCCTGCAGGGGCCGCAGCCGGGCGCGGCGCCCGGCCAGCGCCTCCTGGGCCTCGCGGCGACGCCGGTCGAGCGCCTCGCGCCGCTCGCTGCCGGCCTCGAGGGTTTCCATGGCCGCCTGCCAGCGCTCCCGGGCGCTCTCCAGCTCGAGCGCCTGCGTCTCGCGCTGCTCCTGAAGACCCGCGATCTCCTCGGCGAGTTCCCCATGCCGCCCCTCGATGTGGGACAGCTTGGCTCCCAGATTCGCCTCGGCCAGCGCCGCCTGCTGACGCTGCTCGGTCAGGTCGCGCTCGCCGACGCGCACCTGTTCCAGGGCCCGCTCGAGCTCGGCATCCCGGGCCTGCAGCGCCTCGACCCGCTGCGCGCAGGTCTCGAGCCGTGCGGCGGCCGCCTCGAGCTCTTCGCCCGCCGCCTCGCGCCGCTGCCGCTGGGCGATCACCCCGGTCTCGCCGTCCTCGAGGCCGAGACGCCGCGCCCAGCCATCGCCCAGCCACAGGCCGTCGGCGGTGATCACGCTCTCGTCGGGCGCCAGCGCGGGCAGGCGGGCCCAGGCGGTCTCGAGGTCGTCGGCACAGTACACCCGCGCCAGCAGCGCACCGGCCGCTCCGGCACCTCCGGTCTTCTCGGCCAGGGTGCCCGGCGGCGCGCTCCCGGCGTCGGCGGCCACCAGGCTGAGTTCGCCACTCTCCAGCCCCCGGGCCAGCGCCTGACGGGGCAGCTCGGGCAGCAGCCGGGCATGCAGCCAGGCCCCCAGCACCCAGGCGACCAGCCGTTCCCAGCCCGGCGCCACCTGCAGGCGTTCGGCCAGGCGCGGTGCCTGATCGAGCCCCGCATCGGCCAGCCAGTCGTTCAGCGCGGCGTCCTGATCGTCGAGGCCGGCGGCGAGCAGGGCGTCCAGCGAGGCGATCTCGCCCTGCAGGCGACTGCGGCTCTCGCGCTGGGTCTCGCGCTCGGTCTCGGCCGCGCGCAGTGCCTCACGGCCCTCGTCACGCTCGGCCTGCAGGGCATCGCGTCGGGTTTCCAGCGTCTCGAGCTCGAGGTCGATGTCGGCGAGTTGCTCGGCGAGTTCCTCGCGGCGTTCGCGCAGTGCGGCGTCGTCGGGCAGCTCGGCCAGCTGCTGGCGCCGCCGCTCGATCTCCCGGCCCCGGGCCTCGAGCGACTGCTCGTGATGGCGCACGCTGTCCTGGGCGCGTTCGGCCTCGTGGGTGGCCTGGCTGTCGCGCTCCTGGAAGTCCTGCCATTCCGCCTGGGCGGCCTCGTGGGCGGCCTCGGCTTCCTCCAGGGCGGCCTCCAGCTCGGCCAGCGACTCGGCCACGCTCTCCTGCTCGGGCCCCAGGGTCTCCAGCCGCGCGTCGAGCTGGGTCAGCCGCTCGCCGTCGGACTCGCCGAGGCGGTCCAGCTCGGCCAGCTCGCGACGCGCCGATTCGATCTCGCGGGCCAGCTGCTGCTCCTGATGGCGGGCGTGCTCGAGGCGCTGCTCGAGCCGCGCGATGGCCGCCCCGGTCTCGTAGAAACGCGCCTGATGGCCCTCGAGCTGCTCGGCCAGGCGGTCGTGCTCGAGGCGCGCCTCCTCCAGACGGGTCTCGCACTCGCGCTGGCCGAGGATCTCGCGCTCGACCTGGGTCTCGAGCTCACGGACACGGGTTTCCTGCTCGGTCTGCTGGGCGCGCAGGGCGCGGCCGCGCAGCAGTGCCAGTTCGCCCTTGAGGCGATGCTCCTCCTGCTTGAGGGTCTGGTAACGGCGCGCCGCCTCGGCCTGACGCTTGAGTCGCTCGAGCTGCTTGTCGAGCTCCTCGCGGATATCGTCGAGGCGCTCGAGGTTCTCCTGGGTGCGGCGCATGCGGTTCTCGGTCTCGCGGCGGCGCTCCTTGTACTTGGAGATGCCCGCGGCCTCCTCGAGCGTCGAGCGAAGTTCCTCGGGACGTGCCTCGATCAGCCGCGAGATCATGCCCTGGCCGATGATCGCGTAGGAACGCGGCCCCAGGCCGGTGCCCAGGAACAGGTCGGCGATATCGCGACGACGGCATTTCTGGCCGTTGAAGAAGTAGGTGGACTGGCTGTCGCGATTGACCTGGCGCTTGACGGCAATCTCGGCGTACTGGGCGTAGGGCCCGCCCATGCTGCCGTCGCGGTTGTCGAAGAGCAGCTCGATGGAGGCCTGACCGACGGGCTTGCGCCCGGTGGAGCCGTTGAAGATGACGTCGGTCATCGACTCGCCGCGCAGGGTCTTGGCCGAGGATTCGCCCATCACCCAGCGCACCGCATCGATGACGTTGGACTTGCCGCAGCCGTTGGGGCCGACGATCGCCGTCATGTTGCCGTCGAAAGGCACGGTCACGGGGTCGACGAACGACTTGAAGCCGGCCAGCTTGATCGATTTGAGACGCATGCGCTGCGGGAGGCCCTCGTTGCCAACGATCGAAGTGGCCAGAGTCTACCCAACCCGCCGGCACGGCCCAAGCGCTGATCGTTCGCGAGCGCTCACTCGACGACGCGGTCGATGCGCAGGGCCTGCTCGGGGGTATCGTCCGCCAGTGTCACCGGCCCCAGCCGGCCGACCAGGTCGCCGGGACGGGGGGCGGCCTGGCCCTGCTTCGAGACCCTGACCACCAGGCGCACCCGCTCGACAGCGGAGAGGCGTGCGCGGGGCGTCATGGCGTCCGCATCGTCGAGGGTGACGGTGTGCGGCAGATCCGCCACCCGCAGCCGCTCGACGGCCAGCGGCGGCAGCTTGCCGTCGATGTCGCGCGCGACCACGAACACGCTGTCGTCGGGCCCGACCCGCTCGCGCAGACTGTCAGCCAGGCTGACGCGCACCCGCAGGCTCGCGGCGCTGCCCTCGCGGGCCTTGCCCGGCTCGCCCTGGCGCTGCCGGGCGATGGCGATGCCGCGCTTGAGCGCCGCCACCGCGGCGTCATCGTCGTAGCCGGCGATGGCCCGGCGCCAGTAGTCGATGGCCCGGTCGTAGTGCTGGCCATCGAAGGCCGCCACGCCCAGCAGACCCAGCACGATCGGCTGGCGCGGGTCCCGGGACAGCGTCTCGTCGATCAGCGACTGGACCTCGTCGGTCAGGGTGCGCCCGGCGGCGAAGAACTCGAGCTGGGCCAGCCGGGCGAGCAGCGCGGGACGCCGTCCCGTCAGCGCGATGGCCCGGCGCAGGCTGTCGATCGCCTTGTCGAGCCGCCCGGCATCGCGGTACAGCGGCGCCAGCGTCAGCCACACCTTGGGGTTGTCGGGCTGGCGCTCGGCCTGGGCTTCCAGCCGGGCGACGAGCTCGGCGGGCGTGGCGCCGGGTGTATTGCGCACCGACTGGATGGCCGTGTACAGCGCCAGGTCGCCCACGGCCCCCTGCTGGCGGTACAGGCCCAGGCTGCCGGCCACCAGCGCCACGGCCAGGACGGGCACCAGCCAGCGGCCGCTGAGCGGCGAACGCCAGCGCGGCGGCGCGCGCTCGCCGGTATCGTCCAGCAGGCCGCGCTCGAGCGCCAGGCGTTCCTCGGCGTAGCGCTCGGCATCCAGCGCGTCGCGCTGTCGGGCCGCATCGAGCCGCGCCAGGCGCCGGCGATAGGCTGCCACGTTCTCGGCCGTATGGACGGGCTCGTCGACAGGCGCCCGCTCGAGGCGGGCACGCCACAGCGGCCGGCACACCAGCCACACCGCCGGCATCAGCATCAGGCTCAGCAGCAGCCACAGCACGATCATGGGCGTTCCTCGCGGTCGAGCAGCGAATTCAGCCGCCGGCGCTCCGCGGCATCGAGCGTCCGGGGCGTCGTCCGGCGCCTCACCCGCCAGGCCAGGATCGCGCCGCCCAGCCCCAGCAGCACGAAGGGCCCGCCCCACAGCAGCCAGGTGCGCGGCGACAGACGCGGGCGGTAGAGCACGTATTCGCCGAAGCGCTGCACCAGGAAGTCCTGGATCTCGCGGTCGCTGCGCCCGGCCTCGAGCATCGCGGCGACGCGTTCACGCATGTCCGCGGCGATCGGCGAGGCGGAGGCGGCGATGGTCTCGTTCTGGCACTTGGGGCAGCGCAGCTGGTGGGTCAGCGTCGTGTAGCGCCGGGCGAGCTGCGGATCGTCGAAGTCGCGCACCTCGATGGTCGCCGAGGCCGCCGAGGCCACGCCCAGCAGCACCACCAGCCCGACCAGCCACATCGCCCGGATCAGTCGTTGCGCCATCGTTGCACCCGGGGCAGGATTTCCTGCTCGACGTCCTCGGGCCGGATATAGCCCGTGTGGTGGTAGCGAATGATGCCCTCGCGATCGACCAGGAAGCTCTCCGGCGCCCCGTAGACACCGAGATCGAAGCCCAGCGAGCCCGCCGGGTCGAACAGGTTGACGGCAAAGGGATCGCCGAAGGTGGTCAAGAAGTCCGTGGCAGCCTCCCGGGTGTCCTTGTAGTCGACCCCCACCAGGCGCACGCCCCGCTCGGCGAGCGTCAGCAGCTGCGGCATCTCCTCGCGGCAGGTCGGGCACCAGGCCCCCCAGACATTGACCAGCGTGACCTCGCCGGCGAGCAGCGAGGCATCGTGGCGAACGTCCGGGTCGGCGACGGTGGCCAGCGAGAAGCCCGGAAATTCACGGCCGATCAGTGCCGACTCGCGGTCGTCGGGATGGTGCCCCAGCCCGCGATAGAGAAAGACCGCCAGCCCCGCGAACAGCGCCAGCGGGATCAGCCGAACCAGGCGTCGTTTCATGATGCCGTCACCTCGTCGTTGCGCCGCAGCGCCTCGCGGCCGCGGCGATAGCGGCGATCCGCCACCGCCAGCACGCCCCCGGCGGCCATCAGCGCCGCACCCAGCCACAGCCAGCGCACGAACGGCTTGTACTGGATGCGCAGGGCCCAGGCGCCGTCGCCCAGGTCCTCGCCCATCGCCACGTAGAGATCCCGCAGCAGGCCCGGGCGCAGGGCGACGTCGGTCATCGGCATGCGCCGCGCCAGGTAGAGGCGCTTCTCGGGATGCAGGGTGAACCGCGACTCGCCGTCGCGACTGACGTCGAGGGTCGCGACGTCGGCGACGTAGTTGGGCCCGCGCCGCTTGCCCAGCGAGCGCAGGGCGAAGGTGTAGCCGGCGACCTCGACCCGGTCACCCACCGCCATTCGCACATTGCGCTCGACGTTGTAGTTCGAGACCACGGTCACGCCGACAATGGTCACCGCCAGCCCCAGGTGACCCAGCTGCATGCCCCAGTAGGCCGGCGCCAGCCGACGCAGCCCGGCGCCGAGCGAGCGGGCGTGGCGCAGCTTGTCGACCAGGTCGCGGGCCAGCGACAGCACCAGCCACAGGGCCAGCAGCAGCCCCAGCGACACCCCGGGATTCCAGCGGCCGTGATAGACGAGCGGCGCCAGCGCGGCGAGCACCACCGCACCCAGCGCCGCCCCGGCCAGCCGCCGCCACAGCTCGCGAGCCGGCATGCGCTTCCAGCGCGCCACCGGCCCCAGCCCCATGAACAGGCACAGCAGTGCCGTCAGCGGCACGAACAGGGCGTTGAAGTACGGCGGACCGACGCTGACCTTGCCCAGCCCCAGGGCGTCGAGAATCAGCGGGTAGAGCGTGCCCAGCAGCACCGTGACGGTCATCACCACCAGCAGGATGTTGTTGACCAGCAGCAGCGCATCGCGGGACAGCCAGCCGAAGGTGACGGCCTGGGAGACCCGCGGCGCACGCAGGGCGAACAGGGTCAGCGCGCCGCCCACGGTCAGCCCCAGCAGGATCAGGATGAAGGCGCCGCGTGTCGGGTCGTTGGCGAAGGCGTGCACCGAGGTCAGCACCCCGGAGCGCACCAGGAAGGTGCCCAGCAGCGACAGCGAGAAGGTGAAGATCGCCAGCAGCACCGTCCAGCTCTTGAAGCTGCCGCGCTTCTCGGTCACCGCCAGCGAATGCAGCAGCGCGGTACCCGCCAGCCAGGGCAGCAGCGAGGCGTTCTCCACCGGGTCCCAGAACCACCAGCCGCCCCAGCCCAGCTCGTAGTAGGCCCACCAGCTGCCCAGCGCGATGCCCACGGTGAGAAACGCCCAGGCGACGTTGGTCCAGGGGCGCGCCCAGCGGGTCCAGGCAGCATCGATGCGGCCCTCGAGCAGTGCGGCAATGGCGAAGGCGAAGACCACCGAGAAGCCCACGTAGCCCATGTAGAGCATCGGCGGGTGGATGATCAGGCCGACATCCTGGAGCAGCGGGTTGAGGTCGGCGCCCTCGCCGGGGACGTTGGGCAACAGCCGCGTGAAGGGATTGGAGGTGAGCAGCACGAACAGCAAAAAGCCGCTGCCGACCAGCCCCATCACGCCCAGCACGCGCGCCATCAGGGCCGCGGGCAGGCGCCGGGACAGCCCCGCCACGGCGCATCCCCAGCCGGCCAGCATCAGGCACCACAGCAGCATCGAGCCCTCGTGGCTACCCCATACCGCGGTGGCCTTGTAGTACCAGGGCAACTGCGAGTTGGCGTTGTTGGCGACATAGGCGACGCTGAAGTCGTCGAGCAGGAAGCTCGCCATGAGGCTGGCGAATGCCACCAGCAGGAAGGCGAACTGGCCGAGCGCCATCGGCCGGGCGTAGGCCATCCACAGCGGACGCCGGGTCGCCGCCCCGGCCAGCGGCACCCCGGCCTGGATCAGCGCCATCATCAGCGCCAGGATCAGGGCGAAATGGCCGACTTCCGGGATGAACGGGAGAAGCATGCGACGGCTCCGGGCTACTCGGTGCGCCGATAGTCGGCGGGTGACTTGCCGGCCGCCGCGAGCGCGTCGGCGACTTCCGGCGGCATGTAGTTCTCGTCGTGCTTGGCCAGCACCTGATCGGCCTGCAGGACGCCGTCGTCGGCCAGCCTGCCGACCACCACCACGCCCTGCCCCTCGCGGAACAGGTCGGGCAGGATGCCCTGATAGGCGACCTCGAGCGAGGCCTGGAAGTCGGTCACCGTGAAGGTCACGGCCAGGCTGTCGGCATCGCGCGCCACGCTGCCCGTCTCGACCATGCCCCCGGCACGGATCTGGCGGCCGACCGGCGCCTCGCCCGCGGCGACCTGCGACGGGCTGAAGAAGAGATTGATGTTGCTGCGCAGGGCGTAGCCCAGCAGGCCGGCGGCCACGGCCGCCAGCACCACCAGCGCCAGCAGCACGCCCAGGCGGCGCCTACGCGCGGGCGTCATGGGAACCTCGTGGGACGGCCTTCCGTGGGCACGGCCTCCCGTGGGGCGGCGTCCGCCGCCGCGCGCCGCTGCCGACGGCGCAGCTCCCGCAGCCGGCGACGATGCTCGATCACGGCCTGCAGGCCGCCGCCGACCAGCACCGCCAGGGTCACGCCCCAGGCGGGCCAGACGTAGGGGGCATAACCGCCCATGTTCAGGAATGCGTTCAGCGACTCGAAGGCCATGGTTGTCTCGCGGTGCGACCGCGCGGGTCAGGGGTGACGGCTACCGAATACCACAAGTGTATACATTTATCGGCTTTAAAGTGTATACAACCATTGTCGCCATTTTTGATCAAGCCCAGGCCGACTCGGGGCTATTGCCGATAGATGAACCATGACTCGGGCTGGGCCGACGGCGTCCTCGTCAAAGCCAACGGCGATGCCCTGCCGGCCGACCGCGGCTGGCAGCGACCGCCCCGATCAGCTCCCCAGCTCGAGCACCCAGCGCTTGCGTCCCTCGCGGCGCAGGATCTCGCTGCGCGTGCGGGTCAGCGTCAGCGCGACGAAGTAGGCGTAGAAGCCGAGCACCATCACCGCCAGCGGCAGCCACATCTCGGCGGGCATCGCCGGGCGGTCGGTCAAGGTGAAGGTGGCCGGCTGGTGAAGGGTGTTCCACCAGTCCACCGAATACTTGATGATCGGGATGTTGATCACGCCGACCAGGGTCAGCAGCGACGCCGCCCGGGCGCCGCCGTCGCGGCTGGCGAAGGCGCCGCGCAGCGCAATGACCCCCAGATAGAGAAACAGCTGGATCAGCATCGAGGTCAGCCGCGCGTCCCACACCCACCAGGTGCCCCAGGTGGGCACGCCCCACACCGAGCCGGAGAACAGCGCCACGCCGGTCATGGCCGCGCCGAACGGCGCGATCACCGTGGCCACCATGTCGGCGAGCTTGATGCGCCAGATCAGGAAGATCGCCCCGGCCACGGCCATCAGCACGAAGCACGACTGGGCGAGGATCGCCGCCGGCACGTGCACGTAAAGGATGCGAAAGCTGTCGCCCTGCTGGTAGTCGGCGGGCGCGAAGAGCAGCGCCCAGACGGCGCCCGCGCCCAGCAGCAGGATCGCCAGCGCCCACAGCCACGGCTGCCAGCGCCCGGCGAGGGCATAGAAGGTTCTGGGCGACGTGACGCCGTGCAGCCACCGTATCATTGCATTCATCAATCGAAACCCTCGCGTCGGGCCATCACGCCGGGGACCGCTCAATGGGCGTGCGGCTCATCCTCCTGGTGGTGTGTCGCGGCCTCGTCGGGCATCGGGGCATTCTCGCCGGTGTGATTGTCGTCGCCATGTGTATGATCGTGCCCGTCATCCGTTCCGGTGCCGGTTTCCGGCTCGCCCATCATGGCGCTCATTTCACCATGCTCGTGGTCATGCCCGTCGCCCCCGGTCGCCGGGTGTGACGTATCGCTTTCCCGCTCCGGCCCCTTCACCAGCGTGTCATAACGCGCATCGCTCATGCCGGGAAGCTGTTGCAGAAAGGCCGTCAGCTCCCACAGCGCTTCATCGTCATGCGAAGCGCCCCAGGCCGGCATCCCCGACATCTTGATACCGTTCTTGATGACCCAGAACTGCTCGGCGGGAGACAGGTGGGAGCCTTGCGTCAGATCCGGCGGCAGCGGATTCATGCCGGTACGCAGCACGGTATCTTCCATGCCGGGCCGCAGGTGGCAGGCACTGCACATGGCCTCGTAGGACGCGGCCCCGCGGGCGATGGACTCGGGATCGTCGAGATCGGGCACGTCGATCCCCTCGGCCCGCCGGGCCACCGAATTCTCCATCGTCGTGTGCAGCAGCCACTCGACGGGGGCTGTATGCTCATCGCTGGCGGCAACATTGTAATAGCCGCCGAAGACGACCAGCGCGCCGCCTCCCAGAGCGACGGCCAGGCCGGCACCCGCCAGCCACAGCGCGGGGGTTCGATATGACATGCCTTGTCCTCGTACGTCGGATTCCTGATGGGTCACTCGACTGGCGGCTCCCCTTGCCTCGCCCCGGGCAACCGGCCTAACCGTGAATACTGATGCGCAGTGCGCCGGCGATCGCCCAGGGCGCCAGCATCAACGCCAGGGCCAGCTGCGCGCCCAGCATCGCCAGGGGCGGCGCGAAATCCCCGCCCAGCGCCGCGGCCTGGACGGCGCCGGCGCCGAAGATCAGCACCGGGATGGTCAGCGGCAACACCAGCAGCGACAGTAGCACGCTGCCCCGCGCCAGGCCCACGGTCAGTGCCGCACCAATCGCCCCGATCAGGCTGAGCGTGGCACTGCCCAGCGCCAGCGAGACCGCCAGCACGCCGTAACTGCCCGACGGCAGTGACAGCAGCAAGCCCAGCAATGGTGCCATCAGCGCCAGAGGCAGCCCGGTCAGCAGCCAGTGCACCGCCACCTTGGCCAGCACCAGCGCCGCCAGCGGCTGGGGCGCGAGCAGCAGCTGCTCGAGGCTGCCGTCCTCGTGATCGCCGCGAAACAGGGCATCCAGAGAGAGCTGGGTGGCCAGCAGCGCCGCCACCCACAGCAGCCCGGGGGCGATGGCGGCGAGCTGCTCGGGCGCCGGCGAGATACCCAGCGGAAACAGCGTGATGACCAGGGCGAAGAAGGCCGGCGGATTGACCAGGTCACCGCGGCGACGCAGCGCCACGGTCAGGTCCCGGCGCAGCGTCGCCAGCAGGGCCGGCCCCAGGCCGGCGACGGAGGTTCGGGGTTGCATCAGTCGCCCGCCTTGCTCAGGTCCACGCGGGTCAGCGCCCCGCGCGCGTGCAGTTCATGATGGGTGGTCAGCAGCACCGCGCCGCCGGCCGCCGCATGGTTCCACAGGGCGTCCTCGAGCGCCGCCACGCCCTGGCGATCGATGGCCGTGAACGGTTCGTCGAGAATCCACAGCAGGCGCGGCGAGAGCGTCAGCCGCGCCAGGGCGATGCGCCGCTGCTGCCCGGCGGAAAGCTGGGCCGCCGGCACCTCCTCGAAACCGGCCAGCCCCAGGGTCTCGAGCGCGGCCAGGCGCGCCCGGTGGCTGCCGGGCTCGCCGTGCAGGGCCTGATACCAGGCGAGGTTCTCGAGGGCGTTCAACGCCGGCTTGATGCCCGGGGCGTGCCCCAGGTAGAGCAGGTTGGCGAGAAAGGCCGGACGGGCCCGGCGCAGGGAGTCGCCGTTCCAGCACAGCTCGCCGCCCTGCAGCGGCAGCTGGCCGGCGAGCAGCTTGAGCAGCGTGGTCTTGCCGCTGCCGTTGGGCCCCTCGACACGAACCACATCCCCGGGGCCGACGCCGATGTCGAGATCACGAAACAGCCATCGATCATCGCGTTCACAGGCCAGCCCCCGGGCCTCGAGACGAAATGTCACGACGTTCTCCCGCACGAATTCGCCCGGCACTTTACCCCGAAAGCGCCGTTGGCAGCCAGCCGCGAAGCGGCGTTTGCCGTCCCTGCCGCGCTTGCTATGATGCTCTGGCCACCGGGCGGCAGCGCCAGAAGACGCTTCGCCCGGCCCCACGTCGCAGCCGATGGAGACGGTCATGCAGTCCGCTCAGCCACACTACCTGCAACGCCTGCCCAACCTGCCCCTCAACGATGCCGCCTGGGAAACGCTCGACGCCACCGACCTGGTCGAGGTGCCGCTGCTCGGCCAGGTCGCCGCCGGGCTGCCGATCGAGGCCTGCCCCGATCGCGACAGCGTGTCGATTCCCTCACGCATGGTGCGCCGCAACACCTACGCCCTGCGGGTGCGCGGCAACTCGATGATCGACTGCAACATCCACGACGGCGACATCATCATCATCGAGCGCCAGGAGAGCGCCGAGAACGGCGAGACCGCCGTGGTGCTGATCAACGATCGGGAGGTCACGCTCAAGAAGCTCTATATCGAGAAGCGCGGGGTGCGCCTGCAGCCGGCCAACGCGACCATGCCGCCGATCTACCTGAAGAACGATGATATCCAGGTCCTGGGGCTGGTGATGGGCGTGATGCGCCGATCGGAGGTCGCCGCCTGATGGCGTACCCGATTCCCGCCCTCGCGCCCGACGCGGTGCACCGCCACGAGATCGAGACCGAACGCAGCCGCTTCATCGCCTGGCTGTGCCATGCCCCGGACATCGCGGCCTTCGAGCGGCTGCTGGGCGCGGCCCGGGCGCAGTACCCCGACGCCAGTCACCACTGCAGCGCCTTCATCGCCGGCCCGCCCGGCGAGCAGACGGCGATCGGGTTTTCCGACGACGGCGAACCCGGCGGTACCGCGGGCCGCCCGATGTTCCAGGTGCTCGACGGCAGCGGCATCGGCCAGATCGGCTGCGTGGTCACCCGCTATTTCGGCGGCACCAAGCTCGGCACCGGCGGGCTGGTGCGCGCCTATTCCCAGGCGGTACAGCAGGCGCTGGCGGACCTGCCGCTGGCAACCTTCACGGCGCGCCGTCCGCTGCGCCTGCGCGTCGACTTCGCCGGCGAGGCCCAGGCACGCGGCTGGCTCGGCGAACAGGCCATTCCCGTCGAGCAGGCGGACTATGCCGCCGACGGCGTGGTGCTCACCGTCGGCTGGCCCAGCGAGTCGCCCGTGGAGCTGGCCGAACTCGAATCCCGCCTCAAGGGGCGCCTGAGCCTGCTCGACGTCCCCTGAAAAGCCCGTTCGCCCCTCCCGCCAAGCGCGCGCCGCCTGCTAGACTAGCGCGCCCCGATGTTGCGGCAGGAGGCACTCGCCGGTGCAGGCTTTACGTTATCCGGGCCGGATCGGCCTGGCCCCCATGGAAGGCGTGATCGACGCCGTCACCCGCGACCTGCTCACCCGAGAGGAAGGGCTGGACTGGACGGTCACCGAATTCGTACGCGTGGTCGACGCGCGCCTGCCGCCGCGGGTCTTCTACAAGCACTGCCCCGAACTGCGCCAGTCCTGCGTCGTTACCCCCGCCGGCGTCCCCGTCCACCTGCAGCTGCTGGGTTCGGACCCGCAGGCCCTGGCCGCCAACGCCCGCCAGGCCCTCGCGCTCGGCGCCACCAGCCTCGACCTGAACTTCGGCTGTCCGGCCAAGACCGTCAATCGCCATGACGGCGGGGCCAGCCTCTTGCGCGACCCGCGGCGGGTCGAGCGCGCCGTCGCCGCGGTGGCCGGCGCCGTGGAGGGCGCCATCCCGGTGACCGCCAAGATCCGCCTGGGCTTTGCCGACAAGCAGCTGGGCCTGGCCTGCGCCCGGGCGGCGGAGGACGGCGGCGCCCGCCACCTGGTGGTGCATGCGCGCACCCGCAACGAAGGCTACCGGCCGCCCGCCCACTGGGAATGGATCGCCCGCATCCGCTCGCGGCTGACGATCCCGGTGATCGCCAACGGCGATATCTGGAGCCTGGCCGACTACTGGAAGGCTCGCAGCCTGTCGGGCTGCGAGGATGTGATGCTGGGCCGGGCCGTGCTCGCCGACCCGCTGCTGCCGCGCCGCATCCGCCACTGGCAGCGCAGCGGCGAGTGCCTGCCCGCCACGCCCTGGCAGGCCCGCGCCGAGGTGCTGTGCCGCTATGCCGACTACCAGCGCCGCAACCTGCCGGAAAAGGTGGTGGTGTCGCTGCTCAAGCAGTGGCTCAACATCATGCGTGGCCGCGATGCCGAGGCGGCCCGGCGCTTCGCGACCCTGCGCCGCGAGACGCGGCTGGATGCGTTTCTCGCCGGCTTGCAGGCTCCCTGCCGCGAATCGCCCCAGGCGCACCACGAAGCCGCCACGCTGGCCGTCTGAACCCCGCCCGGGCCCGGCCGGTGGCAAAAAAAGAGGCGCGCCGCAGAATGCGACGCGCCTCGAGACGACCGCTACAGGGTACCGGCTCGCGACGCCGGCAGACCATCAGCTGCCAAGGAAAAACGCGGTTACCAACGAAATCCGCCCTCCCGGGAGGGAGGGCGGATGCAATTCTGGCGCGCCCGGGAGGATTCGAACCTCCGACCACCTGATTCGTAGTCAGGTACTCTATCCAGCTGAGCTACGGGCGCTTTACAGATTGTCGACATCAAGTCAGCGATGTCGATGACGCAACTTCTGTGACGGCGTCATGGCGTCTTTGGTGAACGTTCCGCATCACGGATGCGTTCGACCGGAGAAGATGGCGCGCCCGGGAGGATTCGAACCTCCGACCACCTGATTCGTAGTCAGGTACTCTATCCAGCTGAGCTACGGGCGCTCACTACCGTCTTCACATGTTGAATGGCGGAGAGAGAGGGATTCGAACCCTCGATAGGGCTATAAACCCTATACTCCCTTAGCAGGGGAGCGCCTTCAGCCACTCGGCCATCTCTCCCTCATCAACACGGCGCGTAGATTACCGATTTTACTGGGCCTTGTCCACCCTTGTGGCAATTTTTCTGTCGGCGGTCCGGCGGTGGGGCCATGCGACAGGCTCCCTGCTGCTCCGAGAGATCGAAATTGCGGGGTAACGCCGATCATGCTGACTGACTCGCGATCCCCCGCCTCGATCAGGTTTCGACCTCTCCGCTGTCGCTTTCCGTCCGCTCGCGCTGAATACGCTGATAGATTTCCTCGCGATGCACGGAAACGTTCTTCGGTGCGTTGACGCCGATTCGGACCTGGTTCCCCTTGACCCCCAGCACGGTGACGGTAATTTCGTCACCGATCATGAGTGTCTCGCCGACTCGGCGGGTCAGGATGAGCATGGCTGATCTCCTTTCAGACTTCTTCCAACGGGGTGCGCAACAGCTATGGTCCATAGAAGAAGCGCGGCGCTGATTATGCGCCAAACGCTCCTTGCGGGCCAACAACGCGGCCAATGAGACCTCATCGTCACGTTGAATGAAAGCCCTGCTATGGACCGTGTGTATCCTTACACCCCTACAGCGTAGAACCACTTGCGGGTCCTATGCATGGCTCACTCGCTTTCCACGCGATCCTTGTCGAGTCCGAAGGCTTCATGCAGGGCACGAACCGCCAGCTCCATGTGCTTCTCGTCGATCACCACCGAGATCTTGATTTCCGAGGTGGACACCATGCGAATGTTGACGTTCTCCTCGGCCAGCACGCGGAACATCTTGGAGGCGACACCGGCGTGGGAGCGCATGCCGACCCCGACCAGGGAGACCTTGGCGATGTTGTCGTCGGCGCGCAGCTCCCCTTCGCCCAGCGCCGGAATCACCTCATTCTGGAGAATCCGCTGGGTCTGCTTGAAGTCACTCTTGGCGACGGTGAAGGTAAAGTCGGTGTAATTGCCGGTCGGCGCCACGTTCTGGACGATCATGTCCACTTCGATATTGGCATCGGCGATCGGGCCGAGAATCTTCGAGGCCACCCCCGGGATATCCGGCGTGTTGAGCAGGGTGAGCTTGGCTTCATTGGCCGTGAAGGCGATACCGGAGATCAGCGGTTCTTCCATGGAATCCTCTTCTTCATCTGAATCAGCGACGATCAGGGTGCCGGGGCCATCCTCGAAACTGGACAGCACACGCAGCGGCACATTGTACTTGCCGGCGAACTCGACGGCGCGAATCTGCAGGACCTTGGAGCCCAGGCTGGCCAGCTCGAGCATCTCCTCGACGGTGATGCGCTCGAGGCGCCGGGCCCGGGAGCACACCCGCGGGTCGGTAGTGTAGACGCCGTCGACATCGGTGTAGATCTGGCACTCATCGGCCTGGAGCGCCGCGGCCAGCGCCACCCCGGTGGTGTCGGAGCCGCCGCGACCCAGCGTGGTGATGTTGCCCTCCTCGTCGACGCCCTGGAAGCCGGCGACCACGACCACCTTGCCGTCGTTCAGGTCCTCGCGCATCTCATCGGTCTCGATGCGCTGGATCCGCGCCTTGGTGTGGGCGCTGTCGGTGAGGATGCCCACCTGCGAACCGGTGTACGAGGTCGCCGGCACGCCCAGCTTGTGCAGGGCCAGGGCCATCAACGAGATGGTGACCTGCTCACCGGTGGAAACCAGCATGTCCATCTCGCGCGGCGTGGGCTCGTCGTTGATCTCGTTGGCCAGCCCGACCAGCCGGTTGGTCTCGCCGCTCATCGCCGAGACGACGACGACCACCTGATGGCCTTCGTCACGGAACCGCTTGACCTTCTCGGCCACGGCCTTGATGCGCTCGACCGAGCCCACCGAGGTACCGCCGAATTTCTGTACGTATAGCGCCATGAGTTGCCTATCCGTGTTGGAACATGAATGGAAAACCCTTCGCCGGCCGGAGCGCACGGCCCCGACCATGAGAAAGGGCCGGTGACATCCTGCCACGCGGCCCTTGCGAAACACTCAGCCCAGTTGCTGGGCGACCCAGTCGGGCACGCCGGCCAGGGCCGACGGCAGGGCCTCGGGGCGACTGCCCCCGGCCTGGGCCATGTCGGCGCGCCCGCCGCCCTTGCCGCCGACCTGCCCGGCGACATGATTGACCAACGCCCCGGCCTTGACCCGTCCGGTCAGGTCATCGGTGACCCCGGCGATCAGGCTGACCTTGCCGGCGTCCGCATCGGCCACGCCGAGCACCAGGATGCCGGAGCCCAGCTTGTTCTTGAGCTGGTCCATGAGGGTGCGCAATTCCTTGCCGGAGACACCCTCGAGCTGCTTGGCCAGTACCTTGACGCCCGCCACCTCACGAGCCTCGGCGAGCACGTCGTTGCTGGCCGCGCTGGCCAGCTTGGCCTTGAGCCGCTCGAGCTCCTTCTCCATCGTCCGGTTGCGCTCGAGCAGGGCATCGATGCGCGATTCCACCTGCTCGGGCTTGGCGCGAAGGCGCTCGCCGATTCGCGCCAGACGCGCCTCCTGATCGCGGAAGTAGGCCAGCGCGCCTTCGCCGGTGACCGCCTCGATGCGACGCACACCGGCGGCGATGCCGGTCTCGGCGAGGATGTGGAAGGCGCCGATGTCGCCACTGCGGGCCACGTGGGTGCCGCCGCACAACTCGACGGAGAAGCCGTCACTGCCGATGGTCAGCACCCGCACATCCTCGCCGTACTTGGCCTCGAACAGCGCCGCGGCACCGCGCGCCTTCGCCTCGTCGAGCGACATGTGCTCGATGCCCGTCGCGGCATTGGCGAGGATCTCGCGATTGACGATGGCCTCTACCTCGGCCAGCTGCTCGGCGCTCAGCGCCTCGAAGTGGCTGAAGTCGAAGCGCAGCCGTTCGGCGGTGACCAGCGAGCCCTTCTGCTGGACGTGGTCACCCAGCACCCGCTTGAGCGCCTCGTGGAGCAGGTGGGTGGCCGAGTGGTTGCGCATGGTCGCCGCCCGCAGCGAGGCATCCACCCGCGGGGCGACGTGACCGCCGACCTCGAGCACGCCCTCGACCATCACCCCGTGGTGCAGATGATGCCCGGCCTGCTTCTGGGTGTCGGTCACCTGGAAGCGCGCACCGTCGGCCTCGAGATAACCGGTGTCGCCGGCCTGGCCGCCCGACTCGCCGTAGAAGGGGGTGCGATCGAGGACCACCACCCCCTTCTGTCCAGCCTCCAGCGCCGCCAGCGCATTGCCCTCGCCATCGACCAGCGCGGTGATCCGCGCCTCGTCCTCGAGCCGGTCGTAGCCGGTGAAGGCGGTCTCACCCTCCACCTCGATCGCCGCGCTGTAGTCGGCACCGAACTGACTGGCCGCCCGGGCCCGCTCGCGCTGGGCCTCGAGCTCGCGCTCGAAGCCCGCCTCGTCGAGGGTCACGCCACGCTCACGGCAGATGTCGGCGGTCAGGTCGAACGGGAAGCCGTAGGTGTCGTAGAGCTTGAAGATGGTCTCGCCGGCCAGCACCTCGCCGTCGAGTTCCCCCAGCGCCGCCTCGAGCAGGCCCATGCCGTGGTCGAGGGTGCGCGCGAACTGCTCCTCCTCCTTGAGCAGGACCTTCTCGATCTGCTCGCGAGCCTTGCTCAGCTCCGGGTAGGCCCCGCCCATCTCGGCGTCGAGTGCCGCCACCAGCTTGTGGAAGAACGGCTCGCGGGCGCCGAGCTTGTGGCCATGGCGCACCGCGCGGCGGATGATCCGGCGCAGCACGTAGCCGCGCCCCTCGTTGGAGGGCAGCACGCCGTCGACGATCAGGAAGGCACAGGAGCGAATGTGGTCGGCGATCACCCGCAGCGAGGGCGTGGTGATGTCATCGTGGCCGATGATCTCCGCCGCCGCCTTGAGCAGGTTGGCGAACAGGTCGATCTCGTAGTTGGAGTGCACGCCCTGCATCACCGCGGCGATGCGCTCGAGTCCCATGCCGGTGTCGATCGACGGCTTGGGCAGCGGCGTCAGGGTACCCGAGGCATCGCGATCGTACTGCATGAACACCAGATTCCAGATCTCGATGTAGCGGTCGCCGTCCTCTTCCGGGCTGCCGGGAGGGCCGCCCCACACCTCGGGGCCGTGATCGAAGAAGATCTCCGAGCTCGGGCCGCAGGGGCCGGTGTCGCCCATCTGCCAGAAGTTGTCCTCGTCGAGTTTGGAGAAGCGCTCGGGATCGACGCCGATCTCGTCCTTCCAGATGCGCTCGGCCTCGTCGTCGCTGACGTGGACGGTGACCCACAGCTTGTCGGCCGGCAGGCCCAGGCGTTCGGTGAGGAAGGTCCAGGCGAAGCGGATCGCCTCGCGCTTGAAGTAGTCACCGAAGCTGAAGTTGCCCAGCATCTCGAAGAAGGTGTGGTGGCGCGCGGTGTAGCCGACATTGTCCAGGTCGTTGTGCTTGCCGCCGGCGCGCACGCAGCGCTGGGCCGAGGTCGCGCGGACATAGGGGCGCGGATCACGGCCAAGGAAGACATCCTTGAACGGCACCATGCCGGCATTGGTGAACAGCAGGGTCGGGTCGTTCTCCGGCACCAGCGAGCTCGACGGCACGATGGTGTGGCCCTGCTCCTCGAAGAAGGTCAGAAAGGCCTGTCTGATATCTGCGCTTTTCATAGCAAATCCGTGGCAATGTGCGTTAGGGCGCTGCGGCCATGGCAGTCACTCGACGCCTCGACACCGAACGTGCGCGAAGCGAGCCGGAAGATGACGGGAACAGGCCGCCCTGAGCCGTCGCAAGGCGCTCTAGTATAACGCGTTCAGCGGGGGACTAAAGACGCCGCCGTCAATGGCGGCGCGAGGGCGCCGATGCCGCGTCGCATCGGGACGGGGAAGGAGACCCGTGTGAGAAAGGGGGCGTCGGGGTTGGCCGGCGCCCAGGCTCGGGCGAAGAAGGGAGTCAGGTTTCGTGCCAGGCATGGGCCAAGGCGTGGTGAACCTGGTCGGCGTCGAAGCCGCGCCCGGCCAAAAAGCGCTGGCGGCGCGCCCGCTCTCGGGCCCCGTCACCGGGACCGTCGAAGCGCTTGGCCAGCACCTCGCAGGCCAGTGCATGCCAGTCGCAGTCGGCGTCGCCCAGGGCCGCGCCGATCAGTGCGCCATCCACGCCGCGCCGGCCGAGTTCGGCGCGGATCTTGACCGGCCCCTGGCCGCGCTGGATGCGGCTGCGCACGAAGTGCTCGACGAAGCGCGCGTCCGACTGCAGCCCCTCCTCGGCCAGCCGGGCGAGGGCCGCCTCGACCGCCGCCGGCTCATGGCCCCTGGCGGTCAGGCGGGTGCGCAGCTCGGCGGCGGCGTACTCGCGACGCGCCAGCAGGCGGATGGCGTCGTCGCGCGGCGTGGCAAGCGAATCCGGGGTCATGACGGCCGCCTAGATGAGTTCGTCACGATCCTCGAGCGGTGTCTCGACCGCTTCGGCCTCGCCTTCCTTGGCCTTGGGCTCCGGCGTGTTGAGTAGCTGGGCGCGGATCTGGCTCTCGATCTCCTCCATCACCGCCGGGTTGTCCTCGAGGTACTGGGCGGCATTGGCCTTGCCCTGGCCGATCTTGCTGCCCTGGTAGCTGTACCAGGCGCCCGCCTTGTCGATCAGCTTGCACTGCACGCCCAGATCGACCACCTCGCCGGCATGATAGATGCCCTTGCCGTAGAGGATCTGGAACTCGGCCTGGCGGAACGGCGGCGAGACCTTGTTCTTGACCACCTTGACGCGGGTCTCGTTGCCCGTCACCTCGTCGCCCTGCTTGACCGAGCCGGTACGGCGGATGTCCAGACGCACACTGGAGTAGAACTTCAGCGCGTTGCCGCCGGTGGTGGTCTCGGGGCTGCCGAACATCACGCCGATCTTCATGCGGATCTGGTTGATGAACACCACCATGCAGTTGGCGTTCTTGATGTTGCCGGTGATCTTGCGCAGCGCCTGGGACATCAGGCGGGCCTGCAGGCCGACGTGGGAGTCGCCCATCTCGCCCTCGATCTCGGCCCGCGGCGTCAGGGCCGCCACCGAGTCGACGATGATCACGTCGACCCCGCCGGAGCGCACCAGCATGTCGCAGATCTCGAGGGCCTGCTCGCCGGTGTCCGGCTGCGAGACCAGCAGGTCGTCGATGTTGACGCCGAGCTTCTCGGCATAGCTCGGGTCGAGGGCGTGCTCGGCGTCGATGAAGGCGCAGGTCTTGCCCTGCTTCTGCGCCTCGGCGATCACCGACAGCGTCAGGGTGGTCTTGCCCGAGGACTCCGGCCCGTAGATTTCCACCACGCGACCGTAGGGCAGCCCGCCGATACCCAGCGCGATGTCCAGCCCCAGCGAGCCGGTGGAAACGGCCGGCATGGCCACCCGGGGCGCGTCGCCCATGCGCATCACGGCACCCTTGCCGAACTGGCGCTCGATCTGGGACAGCGCGGCGTTGAGCGCCTTGGTGCGATTGTCGTCCTGTGCCATGAAAGGCCTCCTGAAAACCCGTGAAAGCAGCGCCGGCGACCCGGGCGGGACAAGCCGCGAACCGCAGCCCGCCGACACTGTATGATTGACCAGTATTATGACGAAAAAAACCGCGCTCGCCTATCCCTGCGTCGCCCGCGTCGCACCGCTGTCGGCCGCGCCCAGGGCCTCGAGCAGCCCGCTCAGCGCCCGGTGCACGGCCTGCTCGCGAACGGCCCGGCGGTCGCCCGTGAAATGCCGGCATTCGCTGCGGCAGGCCCGGGTGTCGCCCCACGCGAACCACACCGTGCCGACCGGCTTTTCGGCACTGCCGCCGCCGGGGCCGGCGACGCCACTGATCGCCACCGCCAGGTCGGCGCCGCTCTCCCGGCAGGCCCCGGCGACCATCGCCTCGACGGTCTCGCGGCTGACCGCGCCCCGTTCGGCCAGGATCGCCGCCGGCACTCCCAGCAGCCGTTGCTTGGCGGCATTGGAATAGGTGACATAGCCGGTCTCGAAGCACGCCGAACTGCCGGCGATATCGGTGATGGCGCTGGCCACCCCGCCGCCGGTACAGGACTCGGCGGTGGTGAGCGTCACCCCCCGCTCCAGACAGCACCGCTGCAGGCGCTCGGCGAGCGCCCCGATCGTCAGGTGCGACAACGTCTGCTCGCGATTCACCGCATCTCTCCCCCCGTGCATGCGCCGTCAGCTTAGCAGATGCCGCCACCCCCGTGCGCCGCCCCGGCGGTCTGTCGACCCGCGCGCCGACTGCGCTAGAATGGCCGGCCACGATCGCCGTCTTCGACGGATGTGCCCACGCCACAGGGAAGCCTCCAACGCCATGCCAGACGCGGTTGCCAGCCAATCGACCAGCCATACGCCGATGATGGCCCAGTACCTGAAGATCAAGCGCGAGCACCCCGACGTGCTGCTCTTCTACCGGATGGGCGATTTCTACGAGCTGTTCTACGACGACGCCAGGCGTGCCGCGCAGCTGCTCGACATCACGCTCACCGCGCGCGGCCAGTCGGCGGGCGCGCCGATCCCCATGGCCGGCGTACCCTACCACAGCGCCGAGGGCTATCTGGCGCGACTGGTCAAGGCCGGCGAATCGGTGGCGATCTGCGAGCAGATGGGCGATCCGGCGACCAGCAAGGGGCCGGTGGAGCGCCAGGTGGTACGCATCGTCACCCCCGGCACCCTGCACGACGAGGCGCTGCTCGACGCCCGGCGCGACAACCTGCTGCTGGCCCTGCACGCGCAGGGCGAGCGCTGGGGGCTGGCCTGGCTGGAACTCTCCAGCGGGCGCTTCAGCGTGCTGGAGGTCGACGGCGAGGCCGACATGCTCGCCGAGATTCACCGTCTGGCCCCCGCCGAACTGCTGGTGGCCGACGGCACCGAGCTGCCGCCGGCCCTCGCCGAGCGCCCCGGGCTGACGCGCCAGAGTCCCTGGCTGTTCGATCACGACACGGCGACCCGTCTGCTGTGCGACCAGTTCGGCGTCGCCGACCTGCGCGGCTTCGGCTGCGCGCATCTGGAGTGCGCGATCACCGCCGCCGGGGTACTGGTCGACTATGCCCGCGACACCCAGCGCTCGCGCCTGCCCCACGTCACCGCGCTGGGCGTGGAGAGCCGCGACGAATCGGTGGTGATCGACGCCGCCAGCCGCCGCAACCTGGAGATCGACACCAACCTCGGCGGCGGCAGCGAGAACACCCTGGCCAGCGTGCTCGACACCACCGCCACGGCGATGGGCTCGCGGCTGCTCAAGCGCTGGCTCAATCGCCCGCTGCGCGGCCGCGACCAGGTCGTCGCGCGCCAGGGCGCCGTGCAGCGCCTGCTCGACAGCGAGCGCTACCTCGACCTGCGCGAGACGCTAAAGCACATCGGCGACGTCGAGCGCATCCTCGCCCGCGTGGCGCTGCGCAGCGCCCGCCCGCGCGACCTGGCCCGCCTGCGCGATGCGCTCAACGCCCTGCCCGAGCTGCAGGCGAGCCTCGCCACGCTCGAGGAGGGCTCCGCCCTGGACGCGCTCAAGCGCCATATTCGCCCCTACCCGGAACTCGCCGAGACCCTGACGCGCGCCCTGGTCGAGAGCCCGCCGGTGGTGATCCGCGACGGCGGGGTGATCGCCGAGGGCTTCGACGCCGAGCTCGACGAGCACCGCGGCCTGGCCGAGCACGCCGGCGACTACCTGGTCCGGCTGGAGACCCGCGAGCGCGAACGCACCGGGCTGGCCGGCCTCAAGGTCGGCTACAACCGCGTCCACGGCTACTACATCGAGATTCCCCGCGCCCAGGCCCGCGAGGCGCCGGCCGACTACATCCGCCGCCAGACGCTGAAGAACGCCGAACGCTTCATCATCCCCGAGCTCAAGGAGTTCGAGGACAAGGCGCTGTCCGCGAAGTCCCGCGCCCTGGCCCGCGAGAAGCTGCTCTACGAGGGGCTGCTCGACACCCTGGGCGCCGAGCTGGACGCCCTGCAGGCCAGCGGCCGCGCCCTGGCCGCGCTCGACGTGCTGGCGGCCTTCGCCGAACGCGCCCTGGCGCTCGACCTGGTGTGTCCGCGGCTCGCCGAGACGCCCGGCCTGACCATCCACGGCGGACGCCACCCGGTGGTCGAGCACGTTAGCGATGCCCCCTTCGTGCCCAACGACCTGCAGCTCGATCGCGAGCGCCACATGCTGGTGATCACCGGCCCCAACATGGGCGGCAAGTCGACCTACATGCGCCAGGCGGCGCTGATCGCCCTGCTCGCCCACTGCGGCAGCTTCGTGCCGGCGGACAGCGCCGAGATCGGCCCGCTGGACCGCATCTTCACCCGCATCGGCTCCAGCGACGACCTGGCCGGCGGGCGCTCGACCTTCATGGTCGAGATGACCGAGACCGCCAGCATCCTGCACAACGCCACCGCCGAGAGCCTGGTTCTGATGGACGAGATCGGCCGCGGCACCAGCACCTTCGACGGCCTGTCACTGGCCTGGGCGAGCGCCGAACATCTGGCGGGCGTGCGCGCCCTGACCCTGTTCGCCACCCATTACTTCGAGATGACCGCGCTGGCCGAGCAGATCGACGGCGTGAGCAATGTGCACCTGACCGCCGCTGAACACGGCGACGGTATCGTCTTCATGCACCGTGTCGAGGAAGGCCCGGCCAGCCAGAGCTACGGCCTGCAGGTGGCCCAGCTAGCGGGGGTGCCCGCCGCCGTGGTCGCCCGGGCCCGCGAGAAGCTCACCGGGCTGGAGCAGCAGGAGATCGACCAGAGCCAGCGCCCGATCCGGGCCGACGACACGGCGCCGGCGCCGCAGCAGCCCGACCTGTTCGCCAGCGCCCGGCATCCGCTGGTCGACGAGCTCGGTGAACTGGCGCTGGACGAGCTCTCGCCACGGCAGGCGCTCGAGCTGCTCTATCGCTGGCGCGAGCGGCTCTAGGCGGCACGGCGAGCGGGCATGACCTCATGCGCAATCGTTCGATCGCCCCGCTTGCCGCTCCCGGCGGGCCGCGACTAGAATGAGCCAACTTAGAATAGGGCCTTATAATAGCCCCGTCATTTATAACCAGCCATGACCGACTGTACCGGACATGTCGGTCGCCTCCGACCCGCCATGATCCGAGGGAGACACCATGACATTCGTCGTCACCGAAAACTGCATCAAGTGCAAATACACCGACTGCGTCGAGGTCTGTCCGGTCGACTGCTTCTACGAAGGGCCGAACTTTCTGGTGATCCACCCCGACGAATGCATCGACTGTGCACTGTGCGAGCCGGAGTGCCCGGCCGAGGCCATCTACTCCGAGGATGAACTGCCCGACGACCAGCAGGAGTTCATCGCGCTCAACGCCGAACTCGCCGAGGAGTGGCCCAACATCACCGAGAAGAAAGATCCGCCGGCCGACGCGACCGACTGGGACGGCAAGCCCGGCAAGAAGCCGCTTCTCGAGCGCTGATCGGTTCCCGCCCCGGGCCCGCCTCGGGGCGGACAGGCAACGAAAAAAGGCGGCCGCTGGCCGCCTGATCCCGAAACAATCCCTTTCGGGCAACATCCTCTGCCCGCTTCCCTCGGCCCCTTCCCTGCCCCGCATGGCGTCCTGCCAGGCGCGACGGACCGTTGTGCATCCCATGGCATTCCACCGTATCCCGCGGCGTCCTGCCTTCGCGAACCGAGTTCGCTTTCCCGTATCCCTCGGACATTTTGCCGCATCGCAGGATTGCCACAACCGGGGTAGCGGACGGCGGCAGCGCGAATGAACCGCAATCCGGACGGAATAAGCCTTAAGAACAATAAGTTAAATCACACAAGGTCCGTGGGCATGCGACATTGCCCACCCCGGCGGACAGGCCGTGTAGGAGATCGCTTACACGCGACATGGATAAGGACTGACAGGCGGGAAGCGCCGCCGGCTGGCCGGCGGCGCGGTGAGACCTGATGGAGCGTTCAGCCCTGGCCCTTGATGGCCTTGAGGCCGGGGTAGCGGGCCTTGTCACCGAGCTGCTGCTCGATCACCAGCAGGCGGTTGTACTTGGCGACACGGTCGCTGCGGCACAGCGAGCCGGTCTTGATCTGGCCGGCGGAGGTCGCCACTGCCAGGTCGGCGATGGTGGTGTCCTCGGTCTCGCCGCTGCGATGCGAGATCACCGCGGTGAAACCGGCGTCCTGGGCCATGCGGATGGCGTCGAGCGTCTCGGAGAGCGAGCCGATCTGGTTGAACTTGATCAGGATGGAATTGCCGATCTGCTCGTCGATACCGCGTTTGAGAATGCGCGTGTTGGTGACGAAGAGGTCGTCGCCGACCAGCTGCACCTTGTCGCCGAGCTTCTCGGTCAGCGCCTTCCAGCCGTCCCAGTCGGACTCGTCCATGCCGTCCTCGATGGAGACGATCGGGTAATCGTCGCACAGCCCGGCCAGGTAGTCGGCGAAGCCGGCGGCGTCGTAGGACTTGCCCTCGCCCGCCAGGTTGTACTGGCCGTCCTGATAGAACTCGCTGGAGGCACAGTCGAGCGCCAGGGTGATGTCCTTGCCCAGGGTATAACCGGCCTGCTCGACGGCCTCCTTGATCACCGCCAGGGCCTCGGCGTTGGACGCCAGGTTGGGCGCGAAGCCGCCTTCGTCGCCTACCGCGGTGGACAGGCCGCGACCCGCGAGCACCTTCTTCAGCGCATGGAAGACCTCGGCGCCCATGCGCAGCGCCTCGCGGAAGTTCGGCGCGCCCACCGGCTGGATCATGAACTCCTGGATGTCGACGTTGTTGTCGGCATGCTCGCCGCCGTTGAGGATATTCATCATCGGCACCGGCATCAGGTACTGCCCCGGCTGGCCGTAGAGCTCGGCGATGTGCGCGTACAGCGGCACGCCCTTGTCCACCGCCGCGGCGCGGGCCGCGGCCAGTGACACGGCGAGGATGGCATTGGCACCGAGGTTCGCCTTGTTGTCGGTGCCGTCGAGCTCGAGCATGGCGTTGTCCAGCGCCCGCTGGTCGCTCGCGTCCATGCCGATGAGCGCCTCGCGGATGCGGCCGTTGACCGCCTCGACCGCCTTGAGCACGCCCTTGCCCAGGTAGCGGCTCTTGTCACCGTCACGCAGCTCCAGGGCCTCGCGGGAGCCGGTGGAGGCCCCGCTCGGGGCACAGGCCACGCCGTGGGCGCCATCGTCGAGCGTCACCTCGGCCTGCACTGTCGGGTTACCCCGGGAGTCGAGGACCTCGAGGGCCTGGATATCGACAATCTTGCTCATCGTGAATCGTCCTTTGTCAGCGTTGAGAGTAGCGGTTTCACGGCTCCGCGATGGTGACCTGTCGCGCGGCAGGCGGTTCAGTCGATCGACAGCGGCGCGAATCCCTTGACCAGCTCATCGAGCGCCTTGAGCTGAGCGAGGAAGGGCTCGAGCCGGTCGAGCGGCAATGCACAGGGCCCGTCGCACTTGGCGTTGTCGGGATCGGGGTGGGCCTCGAGGAACAGCCCGGCCAGCCCCACGGCGACCCCGGCACGCGCCAGCTCGGCGACCTGGGCACGACGCCCGTCGGCGCTGTCGGCGCGACCGCCGGGTCGCTGCAGGGAGTGAGTGACGTCGAAGAACACCGGATGGCCGGTCTGCTTCATGTCACCGAAGCCCAGCATGTCGACCACCAGATTGTTGTAGCCGAAGCTCGAGCCACGCTCGCAGAGAATCACCCGATCGTTGCCGGCCTCGCGGCACTTGTTGATGATGTGGCGCATCTCGTGCGGGGCCAGGAACTGCGGCTTCTTGATATTGATCACCGCGCCGGTGCGCGCCATCGCCACCACCAGGTCAGTCTGGCGGGCCAGAAAGGCCGGCAGCTGGATGACGTCGGCAACCTCGGCCGCCGGCTCGGCCTGCCAGGGCTCATGGACGTCGGTAATCACCGGCACGCCGAAACGTGCCTTGATCTCGGCCAGCCACGCAAGGCCGGTTTCCAGCCCGGGACCGCGAAAGGAGTGGATCGAGCTGCGATTGGCCTTGTCGAAACTGGCCTTGAAGACGTAGGGCATGCCCAGCCGGCGGGTCACGTCGACATAGGTTTCGGCGACCTCGAGGGCCAGCTCGCGGGATTCCAGCACGTTCATGCCGCCGAACAGCATCAGCGGCAACGAATTGCCGGCCCTGAGGCCGGCAAATTCGAGGGTCTTCGGCGTGATGTCGGACATCGGCGCTTCAATCCTGGGTCGGGGACTGGGCGCGCTGGCGCTTGGTCTTCTGCTCCAGCGCGGCGTTGACGAAGCCGGTGAACAGCGGGTGGCCGTCGCGCGGCGTGGAGGTGAACTCCGGATGGAACTGGCAGGCCACGAACCACGGGTGTTCCGGCAGCTCGATCATCTCCACCAGGGAGTTGTCGACGCTCTTGCCGGACACCACCAGCCCGGCCTGTTCGAGCTGCTCGACGAACTGGTTGTTGACCTCGAAGCGGTGACGATGGCGCTCGGTGATCGCATCCATGCCGTAGGCCTCGCGAGCCTTCGAGCCGGCCTGAAGATGGCAGACCTGGCCGCCCAGGCGCATGGTCCCGCCGAGATCGGAGGCCTCGTCGCGCAGCTCGATCCTGCCCTCGGCGTTGACCCATTCGGTGATCAGGCCGACCACCGGGTGCCGCGTATCGTGGGTGAACTCGGTGGAGTTGGCGTCGTCCCAGCCGGCCACGTGGCGGGCGAACTCGATCACCGCCACCTGCATGCCCAGACAGATGCCGAGGTACGGCACACCGTTCTCGCGGGCATAGCGGGCGGTGGCGATCTTGCCTTCCACGCCGCGCTCGCCGAAGCCACCGGGCACCAGGATCGCGTCCTTGCCGGCCAGACGTTCGGTACCGTGGCGCTCGATGTCCTCGGAATCGATATAGTCGATGTTGACCTTGATGCGGGTCTGGATGCCGGCGTGGATCAGCGCCTCGTTGAGCGACTTGTAGGCGTCGAGCAGCTCCATGTACTTGCCGACCATGGCGATGTTGATCGACTTGAGCGGATTGAGCTTGGCGTCGAGCACGTGGATCCACTCGGCCAGATCGGCGGGGCCGGCCTCGAGACGCAGCTTGTCGCAGACGATCTCGTCGAGACCGTGCTCGTGGAGCATCAGCGGGATGCGATAGATGGTGTCGGCATCCTGCAGCGGCACCACGGCGCGCTCCTCGACGTTGGTGAACAGCGCGATCTTGCGCCGCTCGCTCTCCTCGAGCTCGACCTCGCTGCGGCAGATCAGGATGTCCGGCTGGATGCCGATCGAGCGCAGCTCCTTGACGCTATGCTGGGTCGGCTTGGTCTTGGTCTCGCCGGCGGTCTTGATGTAGGGCACCAGCGTCAGGTGCATGAATAGCGCGCGGTTGGCACCGACTTCGCTGCGAATCTGGCGAATCGACTCGAGGAACGGCAGCGACTCGATGTCGCCCACCGTGCCGCCGATCTCCACCAGTGCCACGTCGAAGTCCTTGCCGCCCTCGTAGACGCGGCGCTTGATCTCGTCGGTGATGTGCGGAATCACCTGCACGGTGCCACCCAGATAGTCGCCGCGGCGCTCCTTGCGCAGCACGTGCTCGTAGACCCGGCCGGTGGTGAAGTTGTTGCCCTGGGTCATCTTGGTGCGGATGAAGCGCTCGTAATGGCCCAGGTCGAGATCGGTCTCCGCGCCGTCTTCGGTGACGAACACCTCGCCGTGCTGGAACGGGCTCATGGTGCCCGGATCGACGTTGATGTACGGATCCAGCTTGAGCATGGTGGCCTTGAGGCCACGCGCCTCGAGAATCGCCGCCAGCGAGGCCGACGCGATGCCCTTGCCGAGTGAGGACACAACGCCGCCGGTCACGAAGATATATCGTGTCATGGAGAACCTGTTGAAACGTGATCAGTATGGCCTGGAGGGACGAGGCCCGGATGGGACGCCAGAATAGCAGATTCGCCCGGCGCGCTCAATTTGCCCACGCGACCCGCCACGCCCTCCCCGGCGATCACTCCGGGGCAGGCCACCAGCGCGCCATCTCGCCGCCCAGCGGGTCGCGAGCCGGTTGCGACACCTCGGCGATGCGCGCCACCGCGGCGTCGTGCCGGGCCGGGTCGGCACCGATCAGGTCGAGCGTCGGCTGGTCCTCGGGATAGGCGGCCAGCAGCAGGAAGTCCTCGCTGGCGTCGCGCTGGCAGTGCCCGGTGCCGGCGGGCAGCACCAGCACGTCGCCGCGACGCACCTCGACGTCACGTCCCGCCTCGCCGCCCAAGCGCAGCAGCCCCCAGCCGGAGAGCACCCCGAACGCCTCGTGCGCGGTGGAATGGTAATGGTGATAGTCAAACACCTCGCCGCGCCAGCTGGCGGGCCAGCCGCTGGCGGCGAAGCGCGCACCGAAGCGGGCCGCCAGCCGTTCGCGATCGCCACCCTCCGAGCGAGGGACGCGGTGGGCGCGAAACACCAGCGTGGCCAGACGGCTGTTGGGAATCGCGCCGTCATCCGCGAAGTGAAGGCAGTCGGGAATCTCCAGTCCCAGGGCTCCCAGTGTGTCGTCCATGTCGCCGGCCTCCCGTGATTGTCGCCCCGACCAGTGTATGCCGGCGTGGCGGCCGCCCCCAAATCGGCGACTGCAGAACGCCACAACGACGACGCCCCCGTCGGAGCGGGGGCGTCGCGAAGGGCGTGATGCGCACGAAGGCGTTACACGCCGAGGTAGTCGAGGATGCCCTCGCCGGCCTGGCGCCCTTCGTGGATGGCGGTAACCACCAGGTCGGAGCCACGCACCATGTCGCCGCCGGCGAAGACCTTCTCGTTGCTGGTCTGAAAGGCGAACCGGCCGTGTTCGGGCGCCGTCACCCGGCCGCGTTCGTCGATCTCGATGCCCTGATCGGCAAACCAGGGAATGTCGCTGGGCTGGAAGCCGAAGGCGATGATCACCGTGTCACAGGCCACCACTTCCTCGGAGCCGGGCACCACCTCGGGACGCTGGCGGCCGTTCTCGTCCGGCTCGCCGAGGCGCGTGCGCACCAGCTTGACGCCCTCGACGCGTTCCTCGCCGACCACCGCCACCGGCTGACGGTTGAACAGGAACTCCACGCCTTCCTCACGCGCATTGGCCACCTCGCGCTTGGAGCCGGGCATGTTCTCCTCGTCGCGGCGATAGGCACAGGTCACGCCGGTCGCGCCCTGGCGGATCGCCGTGCGGTTGCAGTCCATGGCGGTGTCGCCACCGCCCAGCACCACCACGCGCTGGCCTTCCATCGACACATAGTCGGCAGGGTCCTTCTCGAAGCCCAGGCAGTGGTTGACGTTGGCCACCAGGTAGTCGAGCGCCTTGTAGACACCGGGCAGATCTTCGCCGGGGAAGCCGCCCTGCATGTACTTGTAGGTGCCCATGCCCATGAACACCGCATCGTACTGCGCGAGCAGATCGTCGATGGCGACGTCCTTGCCGATCTCGGTATTGAGGCGGAACTCGACGCCCATCTCCTCGAACACCGCGCGACGGCGCTCCATGACGTGCTTCTCGAGCTTGAACTCGGGAATGCCGAAGGTCAAAAGGCCGCCGATCTCCGGGTAGCGATCATAGACCACCGGCTTGACGCCGTTGCGCACCAGGATGTCGGCGCAGCCCAGCCCCGCCGGACCGGCACCGATCACCGCCACGCGCTTGTCGGTCCAGGCCACCTTGGACATGTCGGGGCGCCAGCCCATGGCGAAGGCGGTATCGGTGATGTACTTCTCAACCGAGCCGATGGTCACCGCGCCGAAGCCGTCGTTGAGGGTGCAGTCGCCCTCGCACAGGCGGTCCTGCGGGCACACCCGGCCGCACACCTCGGGCAGGGTGTTGGTCTGGTGCGAGAGCTCGGCGGCCTCGAGGATGTTGCCCTCGCTGACCAGCTTCAGCCAGTTGGGGATGTAGTTGTGGACCGGGCACTTCCACTCGCAGTAGGGGTTGCCGCAGTGCAGGCAGCGATGTGCCTGACTGGCCGCCTCGCCGGGCTTGAACGGGTCGTAGATCTCGGCGAATTCCCGGGCGCGCTTGCGCGCGTCCTTCTTCTGCGGATCCTGACGGCCGACATCGATGAACTGGAAGTCGTTGTTCAGACGGTTTGCCATGGTCGTCTCTCCTCTCCTATTCGATGGAGCAGCTCACGCTACTCGGGCCGCCGGCGGGATTCGGCGAGCAGGCCGTTGAGGCTTGCCGCCTTGGGCTTGACCAGCCAGAAATGGCGGATGAACTCGGAGAAGTCGTCGAGAATCTCGCGACCGCGGGCGGAGCCGGTCTCGGCGACATACTCCTCGATCACCTCGCGCAGGTGGCGCCGGTAGGCCTCCATGGCTTCGGTATTGATGCGGTGAATCTCCACCAGCTCATGGTTGTACTTGTCGACGAAGGTGCGGTCCTGGTCGAGCACGTAGGCGAAGCCGCCGGTCATGCCCGCACCGAAGTTGACCCCGGTCTCGCCGAGCACGGCGACCAGGCCGCCGGTCATGTACTCGCAGCAGTGATCGCCGGCCCCCTCGACCACGGCATGCACGCCGGAGTTGCGCACCGCGAGGCGTTCGCCCGCGGTGCCCGCGGCGAACAGCTTGCCGCCGGTGGCGCCGTACAGGCAGGTGTTGCCGATGATCGCCGTCTCGTGGGACTTGAAGCGGCTGGCGCGGGGCGGAACGATCACCACCTTGCCGCCGTTCATGCCCTTGCCGACATAGTCGTTGGCATCCCCCTCCAGGTAGAGGTGCAGGCCGCGGGCGTTCCACACCCCGAAGCTCTGTCCCGCCACGCCGGTGAAGCGGGCGACGACCGGCGCCTCCTCGAGGCCGGCCTCGCCGTAGCGCCGGGCGATCTCGCCCGAGGCGCGGGCGCCCACGCTGCGGTCGCAGTTGGTGATGGTGAACTCGAACTCGCCGCCGGAGCGCGACTCGATCGCCGGCATCAGGGTCTCCAGCACCTCCTGGTTCTTGGCGCCCGGATCGTGCGGCACGTTGCGGCTGACCTGACAGAACTGCGGCGCCTCGGCGGGCACGAAGTCGTTGGTCAGCAGCGGCGTCAGGTCGAGCTTGCGCTGCGCGGCGGTCTCGCCCTCGAGGATCTCGAGCAGGTCGGTGCGGCCGATCAGGTCGGTGAGCCGACTCACGCCCAGCATGGCCATCAGCTCGCGCACTTCCTCGGCGATGAAGCGGAAGTAGTGCTTGACCATGTCGACGGTACCGCGGAAGTGCTCGTCACGCAGATACTGGTGCTGGGTAGCAACACCGGTCGCGCAGTTGTTGAGGTGACAGATGCGCAGGTACTTGCAGCCCAGCGCGACCATCGGTGCGGTGCCGAAGCCGAAGCTCTCGGCGCCGAGGATCGCCGCCTTGATCACGTCGAGGCCGGTCTTCAGGCCGCCGTCGGTCTGCAGGCGAATCTTGTCGCGCAGGCCGTTGATGCGCAGCGCCTGATGCACCTCGGGCAGGCCCAGCTCCCAGGGCGAGCCGGCATGCTTGATCGAGGTCAGCGGACTGGCCGCGGTGCCGCCGTCATAGCCGGAGACGGTGATCAGGTCGGCGTAGGCCTTGGCCACGCCGGTGGCGATGGTGCCGATGCCCGGCTCGGAGACCAGCTTCACCGACACCTGGGCGTCCGGGTTGACCTGCTTGAGATCGAAGATCAGCTGCGCCAGGTCCTCGATCGAGTAGATGTCGTGGTGCGGCGGCGGCGAGATCAGCGTCACGCCGGGCACCGAGTAGCGCAGCCGGGCGATCAGCTCGTTGACCTTGCCGCCGGGCAGCTGGCCGCCCTCGCCGGGCTTGGCGCCCTGGGCGACCTTGATCTGCAGCACCTCGGCGTTGACCAGATAGGCCGGCGTGACGCCAAAGCGCCCGGAGGCGATCTGCTTGATCTTGGAGGAGCGGATGGTGCCGTAGCGCGCCGGATCCTCGCCGCCCTCGCCGGAGTTGGAGCGCCCGCCGGTCTCGTTCATCGCCTGGGCCAGCGCCTCGTGGGCCTCCGGACTCAGCGCGCCGAGACTCATGCCGGCGCTGTCGAAGCGCGGCAGCAGGTCCTCGACCGGCTCGATGTCGTCGAGCGGCAGCGGCTCGGGGGCCGGCTTGAGGGTCAGGAGATCGCGGATGGTCGCCACCGGGCGCTCGTTGACCAGCGCCGCGAACGTCTTCCACTTGGCGTAGTCGCCCTGCTGAACCGCCTCCTGCAGTGCCTTGACGATGTCCGGGTTGTAGGCGTGGTACTCGTGATTGTGGACGTACTTGACCAGCCCGCCCTGATGGATGCCCTTGCGCGGAATCCAGGCGTCGCGGGCCAGCATCTCCTGCTGGAGCTGCAGCTCGGCGAAGCCGGTACCCTCGATGCGCGACATCATGCCCGGGAAGCACAGGTCCATGATCTCGGAGGACAGCCCCACCGCCTCGAACAGCTGCGAGCCGCGATACGAGGCCAGCGTCGAGATCCCCATCTTGGAGAGGATCTTGTAGAGCCCCTTCTGCAGCCCCTTGCGGTAGTTCTCGCGGGTGTCCGCCGGGTTGCCGGTGAGCTCGCCGCTGCGGTGCATGTCGGCCATCACCTGGTAGGCCAGGTAGGGGTAGATCGCCGTGGCGCCGACCCCGAACAGCACCGCCATCTGGTGGGCGTCGCGGGCGTAGCCGGTCTCGACGACCAGGTTGACCCGCGGGCGCAGCGCCAGACGACCGAGATGATGGTGTACCGCCCCGGTGGCCAGCGCCGCGTGGATCGGCAGCCTGCCCTTCTCCAGCTCGGCGTCGGAGAGCACCAGCAGCACGACACCCTCGCGCGCCGCCTGCTCGGCCTGTTCGCACAGCGCCAGCAGCGCCTGCTTGAGGGTCGCCCGCTCGGGGTCGTAGGACAGCGCCAGCGTCTGGCTGCGGAAGGCCGGGTCCTCCTGGGTCACCAGCGCGGTGAACTTGCGCGGCGAGAGGACCGGCGTGGTCAGGATGATGCGGTTGGCGTGCTCGGGCGTCGCCTCGAAGACGTTGAGCTCGGCGCCGATGCAGGTCTCCAGCGACATCACGATCGCCTCGCGCAGCGGGTCGATCGGCGGGTTGGTGACCTGGGCGAACTTCTGCCGGAAGTGGTCGGTGAGCAACCGGCTCTGGCGCGACAGCACCGCCATCGGCGTGTCGTCGCCCATCGACCCGACCGCCTCCTGGCCACTCTCGGCGAGCGGGCGCAGCAGCTGGTCACGCTCCTCGAAGGTGACCTGGAACATCTTCTGATGGACGTTCAGGACGTCGCGATCGAAGGGCTGGAAGCGCGCCAGCTCGGTGAGCGCGGACTCCAGGTAGTGGGCATGCTCCTTGAGCCAGCGCTTGTAGGGATAGGCCGACTTGAGGCGGTTGTCGACGTCGGGTGTATGCAGCACCTCGCCGGTCTCGGTGTCGATGCCGAGCACCTGGCCGGGGCCCACGCGGCCCTTGGCGACGACGCTCTCCGGGGCATAGTCATGCACGCCGATCTCGGAGGACAGCGTGATGTAGCCATTGTCGGTGATCACCCAGCGCGCCGGACGCAGGCCGTTACGGTCGAGCATGCACACCGCGTGGCGGCCGTCGGTCATCACCAGGCCCGCCGGGCCGTCCCACGGCTCCATGTGCATGGAGTTGTATTCATAGAAGGCACGCAGCTCGCCGTCCATGGTCTCGACGTTCTGCCAGGCCGGCGGCACCATCATGCGGATGGCGTTGTAGAGGTCCATGCCGCCGGTGAGCAGCACCTCGAGCATGTTGTCCATGCTCGAGGAATCGGACCCCACGGTGTTGACGATCTCGTCGAGCTCGGTGAGGTCGGGCAGCAGCTCGCTGACGAAATTTTCCTTGCGCGAGTTAGCCCAGCCGCGGTTGGCCTCGATGGTGTTGATCTCGCCGTTGTGGGCGAGGAAGCGGAACGGCTGGGCCAGCGGCCAGCGCGGCGCGGTGTTGGTGGAGAAGCGCTGGTGGAAGACGCAGATCGAGGTCTCCAGGCGCTCGTCGCCGAGGTCGTGATAGAAGGTCGGCAGGTCCACGGGCATCATCAGGCCCTTGTAGGACACCACCTTCGACGACAGCGAGCAGACGTAGAAGTCTTCCTCGCCGCGCAGGGCTTCCTCGGCCAGACGGCGGGCCATGAACAGGTCGACGTTGAACGCCTGGTCGAGGCGGTCGTCGCTGGGCTCGACGAAGATCTGGCGGATGCGCGGCAGGCACTCCCGCGCCATCGGGCCGCAGACCTCGGGGTCGACCGGCACGTCGCGCCAGCCGCGCACACGGACGTGGCGCTTGCCGAGCTCGGCTTCCAGCACCTCGCGAGCATGCATCTCGCGGTCATCATCGTCGGGCAGGAAGACGCAGCCCACGGCGAAGCGCGCACCGAGTTCGACGCCCAGCGAATCCCGCGCCAGGGCGCGCATGAAGTCGACCGGCATCTTGAACAGCAGGCCGCAGCCGTCACCGGTCTTGCCATCGGCGGCGATGCCGCCGCGGTGCGTCATGCACGTCAACGATTCGATGGCGGTTTTCAGCAGGTCGTGGCTGGCCTGGCCCTCCATGTGCGCAATCAGGCCGAAGCCACAGTTGTCGCGGAATTCGCCAGGCTGGTGGAGACCTCTCATCATGGGCGTGCCTCGCAGTAATCCAGATCTTGTGTCCATCCAGAAAGCATGATATTTTTAAAAGTTATTTTCTTGTTATTTGGCCCGCTAAACGGGCCGCTTTCTGACGTGAAAAGGCCGACCAGAATAGCCACTCTCGCCTGCCGGCGCAATTCTCGCACCGACATTCCGCACCCATAAACCGCCGAAAAAACGCGACCTTAGCGCACAGCTTCGAAAAAACCCCAGCCCTGTCAAAGGCTTAGAATCGAATCCCGAAAACTCTGGCGCGCCTCGCTGCCAGCCGTTCTGTCGACAATCTTCCCCATGCCAATCCTGCATGAGTCATGCGAATGCTGACAGAACCCCCCGACCGACAGGCACAAAAAAACCCGCTCCAGGAGCGGGCTTGCGGTGCCGCCGGGCCGGTGCGAGTCAGGCACGCGGATAGGCGTCGATGAAGGCGGCCAGTTCGGCCGGCGGGGTCGCATCGTGCAGACAGGCATCGCCCAATGCCTGCAGCAGCACCAGGCGAATGCGATCGTCGAGATTCTTCTTGTCGAGGCGCATGCGGACGATGAACGCCTCGGCATCCATGGCCGCCGGCGCCGCCACGGGCAGCCCGGCCGCGTCGAGCACGGCCTCGACACGCGCCACGTCGTCCGCCTCGAGCCAGCCCAGCCGGTGAGACAGCGCGGCGGCCATGGCCATGCCGGCACCCACCGCCTCGCCGTGCAGCCAGACGCCGTAGCCCTGGTGCGCCTCGATGGCATGGCCGAAGGTGTGGCCCAGATTGAGCAGCGCGCGCACGCCCTGCTCGGTCTCGTCCTCGGCCACTACCTCGGCCTTGATCGCACAGCTGCGGCGGATCGCCTCGCCGAGGGCCGTGTCGTCCAGCCCGCGCAGCGCCGGCATTTGCGCCTCGAGCCAGCCGAGGAAGTCGCGATCGCGGATCAGCCCGTACTTGATCACCTCGGCCAGCCCCGCCGAGAGCTCGCGCCCGGGCAGCGTACGCAGCGTTGCAGTGTCGATCAGCACCGCCCGCGGCTGCCAGAAGGCACCGATCATGTTCTTGCCGCGCGGGTGATTGACACCGGTCTTGCCGCCCACCGAGGAGTCGACCTGGGAGAGCAGCGTGGTCGGCACCTGGATGAACGCCACGCCGCGCTGGTAGCAGGCGGCGGCGAAGCCGGTCATGTCGCCGATGACCCCGCCACCCAGCGCGACCAGCGTGCAGCGCCGATTGAAGCCGGCGGCCAGCAGGGCATCCCAGATGCGCTCCACGCTGGCCAGGGTCTTGGTCGCCTCGCCATCGGGCAGCACCACCTCGCGGACCTCGAGGTCGGCGTCGAGCCCGCGCTTGAGCGTCTCGAGATACAGCGGCGCGACCGTCTCGTTGGTGACGATCATCACCTGCCGGCCGGCCAGATGCGGGCACAACCGCCCCGGCTCACCGAGCAGGCCGGCGCCGATGTGGATCGGGTAGCGCCGCTCGCCGAGCTCGACGTTCAGGGTCCGCACGCGGGAGTCGCCGTCTTGGCTCATGGAGTCACACCTTGGTCTGCAGCGGGTCGACGAGGCGCTCGACGCGCTTGAGGATTTCATTGACCACCGAACGCGGCCCGCGCCGGTCGGTGCGGATGACCAGATCGGCGGTGGCGCGATACAGCGGATCGCGGCGCTCGAACAGCTCGGCGAGCACCGCCCGCGGGTCCTTGTTGCGCAGCAGTGGCCGGTTGCGGTCCTTGGCGGTGCGCTTGAGCTGCTGATCGACGCTGGTCTGCAGATAGATCACGGTGCCGCGCTCGCGCAGCGCCCGGCGGTTGGCCTCGTTCATGACCGCGCCGCCACCGGTGGCCAGCACAATGCCGTCGAGCCCGGTGAGCTCGTCGATCATCTGCACCTCGCGTTCGCGAAAGCCGGCCTCGCCCTCGATATCGAAGATCCAGGGGATATCCGCGCCACAGCGAGCCTGTATTTCATGGTCGCTGTCGTAGAAATCGCGCTGCAACTCGGACGCCAGAAGGCGGCCGATGGTGCTTTTGCCGGCCCCCATGGGGCCGACCAGAAAGAGATTGGGAAAACCCTGCATCAGCGAATCGCCAGATTGTCCTCGATGATCTTCGGGGTGATGAAGATCAGCAATTCTACCTTTTCATTGCTCTGTTCGGTATAGCGGAACAGCTTGCCGAGCACCGGCAGGTCACCGAGCAGGGGGGTCTTGTAGAGATTGTGCAGCTGTTCGGTGGTGAGAATGCCGCCCAGCACCACCGTTTCGCCGTTGTTGACCAGCACCTGGGTCTGGATCTGATTGGTGTCGATGGCCGGTGCGCCGTTGAACTGGGTGTTGGCCACATCGTCGTTGTTGATGGTCAGATCCATGATGATCCGATCATCGGGGGTGATCTGCGGCGTCACCTCCAGCGACAGCACCGCCTCCTTGAACTCGACGTTGGTCGCCCCGCTCGAGGTGGCTTCCTGATAGGGGATCTCCTGACCCTGCTTGATCATCGCCGGCTGCTGGTTGGCGGTGATCACCTTGGGCTGAGAGATGGTCTGGCTCTTGCCCTCGCTCTCCAGGGCCCGCAGCTCCAGGTCCAGCAGCACGTCGCCGGACAGGTAGCCGAAGTTGAACGACGAACCGGGATTGGCCGCGCTGCCCAGGTCCACGGCCAGGCCGCCATAGGCACGCCCCGTGCCGGTCGAGGCGGTGTTGACCACATTGTTGCCGGTGCCGGACGGCTGATTGTTGGAGGTCACGCCCCAGTTGACCCCCAGCTCCCGGGCCGCCTTGTCGCGGGCGATGACGATGCGTGCCTCGATCTGCACCTGGCGCACCGGGATATCCAGCTGATTGATGGTGTCGCGGATCTGCTCGATCTGCTCGGCAGTCTCCTGGACGATCAGGGTATTGGTGCGCTCGTCGACACTGATCCGGCCCCGCTCCGAGAGCAGGCCCAGGCCGTTGTCGCCGCGCAGCAGCGTGGCCAGCTGCGCGGCCTTGGCATAGCGCACCGGAATGTAGGCGGTGGTCAGCGGCGCCAGCTCCTGCTGCTGCTGGCGCGCCTCGAGCTCCTGACGCTCCATGGCCGCCAGCTCGTCGGCCGGCGCCACCATCAGCACGTTGCCTACGCGCCGGCTGTCCAGGCCGTGGCTCTTGAGCACCAGATCCAGCGCCTGGTCCCAGGGCACGTCCTGCAGGTTGAGCGTGACACTGCCCTGCACGCTGTCGCTGGCCACCACGTTGAGCCCGGTGTACTCGCCGATGATCGACAGCACCTCACGCACCTTGATGTCCTGGAAGTTGAGCGTGATCTTCTTGCCGGTGTAGGGGAATTTCTGCTTCTGCTGCTCGCGCTGCGCCGCCTGGTTGACCGGCCGCGCCTCGATGGTCAGCTGCCGGCCGCTCTGGGTCGACAGCATGGCGTAGTCCCCGCGCGTCTCGATGCTCAGTCGGGTGCCGTCGCCGTCACTGGCCGGCACCACGCGCTGCATCGGCGTGCCGAAATCACCGACATCAAGCACCTGGTTCCACTCGGCGGGCAGATCGACACGGCCCAGCTTCGCGATGATACGGCCGTTCTGCTCGCTGACATCGGTCGCCACCCCGGCACGGTCGAAACTCACCACCAGGCGGCCGGCCCCATCCTCGCCGCGCCGGAAGTCGATATTGTCGATCGTCGGCGCCCCGGAGGCCGACGCATGCCGGTCCGCCCCGGACGCACCACTCCCGGCTCGCCGCGCCGCGTCCTTGCCCAGCGTCAGCACCAGCGTCCTGCCCTGTTCGTGGGTGGCGTAGGGCAGCGGCTGATCGAGATTGAAGACCAGCCGCGTGCGCTCGCCCGCCGACAGGGCGACGACATGATCGACCCCTGCCATGCCCAGATCGAAGCGCCGCCGATCGAGCCGGCTGACGGTGTCCATCAGATCGATGGCCAGACGCGGCGGCGAGCCGACCCGATAGCCGCGCACCTCGGGCACCTGGTCGTCGAAGTGCAGCCGCACGTCGAGCTGGCCGTCGCTGCGCTGCTCGAACGACAGGTCGGTGAGCGTCGACGCCGCCATGACCGGCAGGGCCAGCAGCACGAGAGCGGCGCTCAGCAGTCCGCGAATCAAAGCCTTCATGGGATCCTCTCGTCACCTCGCGACGCCGCCCCGCTCCGGGGCGACGCCGTGTCGTCGTGGTTCGTGTCGCCGCCGCCCAGCGACAGTGTCTGCCAGCGCTCGTCCCAGCCCTGCCCGCCGTCGGACACCAGCTCCACCAGTCGCACCCGGCCGGCGTCGATCGCCACGATGCGCCCGAAGTCCGTGCCCAGATGCGCGCCCACGCCCAGCGAATGCACCTCGCCGGCGGGGTCGCGCACCAGGGCGACGTGGCGGTCGCCGATCGACAGGGTGCCGACCAGGGTCAGGGCATCCAGGGGAAAGCGCTCCAGCGCCTCCTTGGGCCGCGACAGGTCCGGCGTCAGGTCGCCGCTGCCGGAGGCGGCGCTGCGGGTATCCGGCCGTTCGGGACGGAACGGGCTGCGGGCATCCGCCTGCTCATAGGCCACCGGACGATACGCCGGGGTGTCGGGCAATGCCGGCAGCTTGCCACTGGGGCGGTCGCGCAGCGTGGCCAGCTTGGCGTCCAGGGCGTCGAGTCGGGCGTCGCCGCAGCCGGCCAGCACGACCAGCAGCACACCCGACAACAGGAGGCGCCACATCGTCATGAGCCGCCCTCCGCCGTGTCGGCCGTATCCCCGGCCGCCGTCTGCGCCCGGTGGTTGTAGGTCTTGGCCAGCATCGAGAGCTTGAGAGTGCCCTGGTCGTCCACCGGGGTCAGGGTGAAGTCGTGCAGCGTGACGATGCGCGGCAGGGCGGCGACACCGGACAGGAAGGCGGCGATGCGATGGTAGTCGCCCTCCACCTGGATGGAGAACGGCTGTTCGATGTAGTAGGCCTTCTCGACCGGCGCCTGCAGGCGGATGACGTCGATGGTCAGGTGGTGCTGCCGGGCCGTGTCGCTGATGTCGTCGAGCAGCGACGGCACCTCGGCGCCGGTGGGCAGCATCTTCAGCAGCGTGTCCATGCGTGTTTCCAGGGTCTGCATCTGGCTGCGCATGGCGGGCAGGTTGGCCGCCTGATAGGCCTTGGTCTCGTACTGCTCGAGCAGGGCATGCTCCTGCTGCCGGGCCTGCTCGAGGCGGTCCAGCCGCGGCGCGGCCACGAAATGATAGCCCAGCCAGAACAGCACCAGCCCCACCAGCAGGCAGGTCAACACCTGCAGCGATACCGGCCAGTTGCCCGCCTCGCGCAGGTCCAGCTCGCGCCAGTCCACCTCGCGCAGCCGCCGCCACTCCGCCGCCAGCCTCATGGGGATGCCTCCTGCTTGCCCGCGCTCCGGGACGCCGGACGCTTGTCCACGAGCCGCTCGTCCACGCTCAGGCTGAACGCCCGCCAGCCGCCCTCGTCGGCCTGCACTTCCGAAAGCGTCGGCACGCCGAAGACCGGCCTCGCCTCGAGCGCACGCATCTGCGCGGACACCTGCCGGTTGGTGCGCGCCCTGCCGCCCAGGCGCAGCATGTCGCCCTCGCGCTCGAGCCGGGTGTAGTAGACGCCGTCCTGCAGGCTGGCGGCAAGCTGGTTGAAGACCCGCACCGTCTGCGGCCGGCTGAACTGCAGCTGGCGAATCAGGTCGATCTGGGTCAGCATCTGCTCGCGCGTCTTGCGAAAGTCACTCAGGGTCGAGATATCCTGATCGAGCCGACGGGACTGCGCCTGGATGTAGTCGTTGCGCCGCTGCTGGCTGTCGAGACGCTGCTGGTAGAGCGTGGCCACGCCCCAGGCGCCGGCGACGGCCAGCAGCGTGACCAGCCCGAGAATCACCAGAAAGCGCCGATTGCGACGCTCGCGGCGCGCCTCGCGCCACGGCAGCAGGTTGATCTCGATGCTCATGTCCCGGCCCTCATCGCCAGCCCGCAGGCGGTGAGCATCGCCGGCGCGTCGCTGGCCAGGGCTTGAATGTCGATGCGCGAATGGATCGCCATCCGCGCGAAGGGGTTGGCGACCTCGATGGTCAGGCCGCTGTCTTCGGCCAGACGCTCGCGCAGCCCGGGAATCACGCTCGAGCCGCCGGCCAGGATCAGCCGGCTCACGGCCGGGTGCCGGCCCGCGGTATAGTAGAGCTGCAGCGAGCGGCCGATCTGCTGGATCAGCGTCTCGATGAAGGGCGTCAGCACCTCGCCCTGATAATCCTCGGGCAGCCCGCCGCGCTTCTTGGCCAGCCCCGCCTCCTCGAAGCTCAGCCCGTAGCGGCCGCGAATCGCCTCGGTCAGCTGACGCCCGCCGAACACCGTGTCCCGGCTGAAGATGATGCGGTCGCCGCGCAGCACGTGAAAGGCGTTCATGTTGGCGCCGATGTCCACCAGGGCCACGGCGGGCTCCTCGTCCACCGCCGGCAGCTGGTGGCGCAGCTCGCCGAAGGCGCGCTCCATGGCGAAGGTCTCGACGTCCACCGCCGCCGGCTCCAGTCCCGCCTGCATCACCGCCTCGGTCAGCTGGCCGACATCCTGCTGACGACAGGCCACCAGCAGCACGTCCTGCTGGTCGCCGAACCGCTCGTTCAGCCCCAGCCGCTGGAAATCGAAGGCCACCTCATTGAACGGAAACGGAATGTGCTTGTCCGATTCCAGCTGAATGCGGGCCTCGATCTCGTCGTCGCTCAACGAGGCCGGCAGGGTCAGGGTCTTGGTGATGGCCGCGCTGGCGGGCACCGCCACCGCGACCCGCCGCGAATGGGGCTGGGCATGATCGACGGCGCGCTTGATCGCCTCGACGACATCCTCCATGCGGCGGATACGGCGCTCGACCACCGCGCCTTCGGCGAGCGGGCGCACGGCATAGCTGTCGACACGGAAGTGCTGGCGGCCCGGCCGGAGCTCGAGCAACTTCACCGTGGCCGAGGTGATATCGATACCGATCAGCCCCTTGCCGGACTGGCTCAACCCGAACAATGATGGTCCTCTGCGCGATGCGGTGATTATGGTTGTCATGCTGCAGTATCAGGCGTCTCGCCCGAGGCCACGAGACTACCTGATATACAGGCCATTTACACACGGCTCGCGGGGTCGCCCTTCAACGCTGGCCGGTCGTTCGCCGGATTCCTATAATGCGCTGCTCAAGGGATTGAACGCGCGCATCGCGGCCGACCGCCACCCGTACACCATGGATATCGCCCTTTCATGAAGCTTCTCAAACGCCTGCTGACCTCGACCCTGTGGTTCTTCGTGTCACTCGGCGCCGCCAGCCTCCTCGCCGTGATCGGCGCGGCGCTCTACTTCGCGCCCGGCCTGCCCGACGTCCACCAGCTGCAGGGCTACGAGCTTCAGACACCGCTGCGCGTCGTCACCCGGGACCACCAGCTGATCGGCGAATTCGGCGAGCAGCGCCGCCGCCCGGTCGACTACAGCGCCATCCCCCAGGACATGGTCGAGGCCTTCCTGGCCGCCGAGGACGCCAGCTTCTTCGAGCACCCCGGCGTCGATCCCAAGGGGCTCGTCCGCGCCGCCCTGGAGCTCGTCACCCACGGCGGCACCATCCAGTCCGGCGGCAGCACCATCACCATGCAGGTGGCGCGCAACTACCTGCTGACGCTCGACCGCACCTTCACCCGCAAGATCCGCGAGATCCTGCTGTCGCTGCAGATGGAGCAGATCCTCTCGAAGGACCAGATCTTCGAGCTCTACGTCAACAAGATCTATCTGGGCAACGGCGCCTACGGCATCGCCGCCGCCGCCAAGACCTACTACGACAAGCCGCTCGACGAGCTCACCCTGGCCGAGAAGGCGATGATCGCCGGGCTGCCCAAGGCGCCCTCCGCGCTCAACCCGTTGACCAACCCCGAGCGCTCGCTGATCCGCCGCAACTGGATCCTCTATCGCATGCGCGAGCTGGGCTACATCGACCCGTCCGCCTACCAGCAGGCGGTGAAGGAGCCGATCAGCGCACGCCAGCATGACACCCAGGTCGATGTCCAGGCGCCCTATGTCGCCGAGATGGCGCGCCAGTTCGCGGTCAACCACTTCGGCAAGGAGGACGCCTACTCCGGCGGCTACACTGTCACCACCACCCTCGACGGCCCGCTGCAGCAGGACGCCCGCCAGGCGCTGATCGAGGGGCTGATCGCCTATGACCGCCGCCACGGCTGGCGCGGTCCCGAGCAGACCGACATCCCGCCCAGCCTCGTCGAGGCCCAGGACCAGACCCAGAAGAGCGGGCTCGAGGAGGAGCTCGCGGCCTCCCCCGAGGTCAGGAAGACCGCCCGCCAGGCGGCCCAGAGCAGCCAGGCCCGGGTCGAGGGCGTGGACGGCGACGTCAGCAACTGGCTGAAGGTGCTCGAGCGCACGCCCGCCTACGGCCCGCTGAAGCCGGCCATCGTGGTCGCCAGCGAGGACCGCGAGATGCGCGTGCTGACCCGCGACGGCACGGTCAGGACCCTGCCCTGGGACGGCCTGAAGTGGGCGCGCGAATACCACAGCCCCAAGTGGCGCGGCGACGTGCCCGCCAGTGCCGGCGAAATCGCCAAGCGCGGCGCCCTGGTGCGCATCATGCAGACCGACGGCGGCGACTGGCGGCTGGCCCAGCAGCCCGGCGCCGAGGCGGCGATCGTGGTGCTCGACCCGCAGACCGGGGCCATCCGCGCCCTGCAGGGCGGCTTCAGCTTCAACGCCAGCAAGTTCAACCGCGCGACCCAGGCCCAGCGCCAGGTGGGTTCCAACTTCAAGCCGTTCGTCTACCTGGCCGCCCTCCAGGAGGGCGGCATGACCGCCGCCACCATCATCAACGACGCCCCGGTGGTCATGCAGCAGTTCAGCGGCGACGACTGGCGGCCCGAGAACGCCGAGGGCGAGTTCCTCGGGCCGACCCGGCTGCGCGTCGGCCTGTACCAGTCGCGCAACCTGGTGACCATCCGCATCCTGCAGTCGCTGGGCCTGGAGAAGGCCCTGACCTTCCTCGAGAACTTCGGCTTCGACAAGGCGCGCCTGCCCCAGGGGCTGTCGCTGGCGCTGGGCAGCGCCTCGCTGACTCCGCTGGAGGTGGCCAACGCCTACGCGATTCTCGCCAACGGCGGCTTCAATGTCTCGCCCTGGTACATCCAGCGCGTCGACAAGACCGACGCCGACCAGCCGATTCTCGAGACCACCCCGCAGGTGGCCTGCCGCGACTGCGCCGAGGATGCCACCCAGACGCAGATCGACGGCAAGACCTATCCGCTCGCCCCGCGGGTGGTCGACCCCGATGCGCTGTACATCCTGCGCGACATCATGCGCGACGTGATCGAGAAGGGCACCGGCCGCGGCGCCCTGGACCTCGACCGCAGCGACATCGTCGGCAAGACCGGCACCACCAACGACCAGCGCGATGCCTGGTTCTCGGGCTTCAACATGCAGGTGGTGGCCACCGTGTGGGTCGGCAAGGACGACAACTCCAGCACCGGCGAGTACGGCTCCCAGGCCGCCCTGCCGATCTGGAAGGCGTTCATGCGCCCGGCGCTCGAGGGCACCCCGGAAACCGTGCCGGAGCGCCCCGACGACATCGTCACCGCCCGCATCGATCCGCAGACCGGCCAGCGCCTGCATGACGACCAGCCCGGCGGCATCGAGGAACTCTTCCGCAAGGACAACCTGCCCGACTTCGCGCCGCGTCGCATCGACCAGCAGCTGGAAGACAGCAGCGGCGCCCAGGGCACCGGTACCTACGAAGCCATCTTCTGACACGCGGGTCGCGGGCCCGCCCGGGCCCTGCCCCTCTCCACCGCGGCGGCGTGACTCACGCCGCCGCGGCACAGTCGCAACTACAGGAGCCCCGACATGTCGTGGCGAACCCGCTTGTGGCGCACAGCGCTCCCGGGCGTGGGGCTGGCACTACTGGTGGCGATACCGCCGGCACTGGCGAAGGAATCGCTGTTCTACGCACCGCCCCGGCCCGGTGACGATGCGCCCGACTTCAGCGGTCAGGCCGAGCTGGGCTACACCAATCTCTCCGGCAACACCGACAGCGAGACGCTGATCGCCAAGGGGCGGCTGACCTGGATCACCGGCACGCTGACCCACACCCTGCGCGGCGAGACCCGCCAGGTGAAGGAGAACGGCAATGCCAGCGCCGAGCAGTACCTGGCGGCCGGCCGTGAACGCTACGATCTCGACGGCCCGCACTACCTGTTCGGCTTCACGCGCTGGGAAAAGGACCGCTTCAGCGGCTACGACTACCAGTTCACCACCATCATCGGCTACGGCCGGCAGCTGCTCGCGGGGCCGACCCACACGCTGTCGCTCGAGGCCGGTCCCGGCTACCGCCACGACGCACTGGCAAACGGCGCCGACAAGGACCTGGCCGTGGGCTACGGCGCACTGGACTACCAGTGGCAGTTCAGCGAAGGCTCGAACTTCCAGCAGGAACTCTCCGTCGAGGGCACCGACGCCAACGTCACCACGCGGGTGTTCTCGGCGATCACCGCCCAGCTCAATGCCCACCTGGCCCTGCGCCTCTCCCACGAGATCAAGAACAACTCCAACCCGCCCGAGGCCAGTGCCTCCGACACCGACCTGACCACCGCGGCCTCGCTGCTCTACCGCTGGTAGAAACGCCGACAGCCGGCACAGGGCCGGCTGTCGGAGGGGGCAGGCGAGGCGCCGCGGCGGGATCAGCCGTAGACGTCGGCCACGCTCTCCAGCGGATAGTGCGCCGGGTAGGAGCGCCGCGCCACGCCGGTATCCACCGCCGCCTGGGCGACCGCCGAGGAGACCCGGTCGAGCAGCCGCGCATCCAGCGGCGTGGGGATGATGTAACCGCGTCCGAACGACAGCGACTCCACCTCGTAGGCGTCGAGCACCGCCTGCGGCACCGGCTCGCGCGCCAGATCCTTGATGGCGTTCACCGCGGCGATCTTCATCGCCTCGTTGATGCAGGTCGCGCGAACATCCAGCGCCCCGCGGAAGATGAACGGGAAGCCCAGCACGTTGTTGACCTGGTTGGGATAGTCGGAACGCCCGGTGGCCATGATCACGTCGTCGCGGGTCTCATGGGCGACCTCCGGATGGATCTCCGGATCGGGGTTGGAGCAGGCGAAGACCACCGGATTGGCGGCCATCCGGCGCAGCTGATCGGGCGAGAGCAGGTTGGGGCCGGACAGGCCGACGAACACGTCGGCGCCGTCGATCGCCTCGTCCAGGGTGCGCTTGTCGGTCTCGGTGGCGAACATCGCCTTGTACTGGTTGAGATCGTCACGGCCGCTGTGGATTACGCCCTTGCGGTCGAGCATGAAGATGTTCTCGGCCTTCGCCCCGCAGGAGACCAGCAGCTTCATGCAGGCGATGGCCGCCGAGCCGGCGCCCAGGCAGACGATCCGCGCCTCCTCCAGCGACTTGCCGGCGATGTCCAGCGCATTGAGCATGCCCGCCGCGGTGACGATGGCGGTGCCGTGCTGGTCGTCGTGGAACACCGGGATGTTGCACTGCTCGATCAGCGCGCGCTCGATCTCGAAGCATTCCGGCGCCTTGATGTCCTCGAGGTTGATGCCGCCCCAGGTGTCGGCGATGCGCGTCACGGTGTCGATGAACGCCTGCGGGCTCTCGGCGTCGACCTCGATGTCCACCGAGTTGATGCCGGCGAAGCGCTTGAACAGCACCCCCTTGCCCTCCATGACCGGCTTGCTGGCCAGCGGCCCCAGATTGCCCAGGCCGAGAATCGCGCTGCCGTCGGAGATGACCGCCACCAGGTTGCCCTTGCCGGTGTAGCGGTAGGCGTTCTCGGGGTCCCTGGCGATTTCGCGGCACGGCTCCGCCACGCCCGGGCTGTAGGCCATGGCGAGGTGCTTGGCGGAGTCGGTCGGCTTGGTGATCTCGACGGACAGCTTTCCGGGGATCGGTTGGGCGTGATAGTCAAGCGCCGCTTGCTTCTTGGCGTCGGTCATGCTCGGTATCCGGTCGGTCATGGGATGTGCCGGCCAGAATATAGAAAAAAGTCTAATCGAACAACTCGACGCAACTTGCTGTTATGAAAGGCATTTAAGCGATAGTTTGAAATAGTTTCCAGTTATTCGAAAAGCGTTATGCCTGACTCGCCAGGCATAACGTGAAGCTTATTCAAGGCCGGCGAGCCTATATCGTCGCATCGGGCGACTGCCGATTGCCCTGCTCGTGGCGGGCGATGGCCGCATCCCCCTGCTGCGCCAGGGCCTCGAGCCGATCGATCTGCGTATCGAGCCGCGGCAGCGCCTCGCGCCGGTAGCGGGCGACATCGTCGAGCGCCGCCATCACGTCGCTGAAGGCCTCCGTCAGCGCCTGCTGGTCGAGCATCGCCGACGAGGCGCGGGTCTGGATCTCCACGCCCTGGCTGCGCAGCGCCCGGGCGGTGCCGGCTATCATCGACGAGGTGGCGCTGTTGAGCGCCTCGACGCGGTCCAGCACCAGGCGCTGGTTGGCCAGCGCCAGCGCCACGGTGACCGCCACGTTGAGGGCGGCGACGGTGACATTGATGGCCCGGTCGACGCCGCGCATCAGCTCGCGGTTGTTGCGGATCACCACCTCCAGCGCCAGCACCCCCTGCTGGCTCACCGCGCGCTGCTGCTGCAGGTCGACCAGCCGCTGGCGCAGCGGAAACAGCAGCTCCTCCTCGATGAAGGCCCGCTGCGGGTCGGCCTCGTCCAGCGCCAGGCTTCGCCGCTCGAGGCGTTCGTCGATCAGCCGCCCCAGCGCGACCTGTTGGTCGAGCTGCCCGAGGGTCTCGCGCAGCGCCGTCTGGTCGTCGGAGAGGGTCAGGTTGTCGCGCCGCAGCATGTCGCGCCCGCCCTCCAGGTCGTGGATGATGGCGTCGAGCGCCTGCTGGGCGTTCTCGAACTTCTGGAAGTAGCGGGTCAGCCGGCTGCCCACGCCGGGCAGCCGCGCCATCAGCTTGTCCCAGCGCCCGCCGCCCAGCGAATGGTGCTGCGGATCCAGCGCCGTCATGCGCTCGCGCAACTGCAGCAGCGACGCGGCCACCGGGCCGCCCTCGTCGCCCTGATGGGCCAGCCGGCGCAGCGGCGTCTTGAGCATCTCGCTCTGGTGCGCCGCCTGGCGCTGCAGCTCGAGCCCCAGGGCGTCGATCGCCTCGCGCTGGCCCGCCGCACCGCTTTCCGGGGTCATCAGCGCCGCGACGAAGGCCTCGGCCTCGGCGGCCAGTCGGTCGTCGGCCCCCGCGGCCTCATCGGGGGCGAAGCGACTTTCCAGCGTCTCGATCGCGGGCAGGGCCAGCGGACGGTCATCGGGCTGACGCGCATCGGTCATGGCGAAACTCCTTCACGAGGGAACAGGGAACGGGGGCACGGCGTCATTGCGCACCGCGTCCGTAACGCGCCGCCCCGGCGGCGAAGCGGCGCAGCTCGTTCAGCGCCCGGTCGGCGGCCACCGAGGCCTGCGGGCGCTGCGTCTCCACGCGCGCCAGCGCCACGGCGGCATCGTCCAGTGCAGTCAGCGCCGACTCGTTGCGGGCGGCCAGTTCACGCAGATGACGCTCGGTCTGCTCGAGCAGCTCCAGGCGGCGCTTCAGGGCCAGCCGCTCGGCCACCGTCAAGTGCACGCTCTCCTCGCTCAGGCGCCGCCGCACGAACTCGCCGTCGACCTCGGACACGCCCCGCGCCTGGGAGGCCATGGCGGTCAGGTTGTCCACCGCGCCCAGCGACACCTCGCGGATCAGCGAGCGGGCACGCTGGAAAGTCAGCTCCTCGACGGCGAAACGCTCGCCCAGCACGTCCAGCACATGCCGGTAGCGGCTGTAGAGCCGGTCGGCCTGAACGGCGAAGTCGTCGCGGCCGGCGGTCTGCAGCTGCCGCTTGGCGTCGGCCAGTGCCAGCACCAGGTCGTCGGCATCGGACGGCGGGTGGTCGGGGTCGAGGGTCTGCACGCCCTTCTCGTGGGCCTGGCGGGCCTGCTCGGCGCGCCGATTCGCCGCCTCGGCCGCCTCCCGCGCTGCCCGCCGGCGCTCCCGGCGGCGAGCCAGCCAGCCGCGCCAGCGGCGCTCCAGCGGCAGCTCGACGGCGATCGCCCCCAGCCCGGCCAGCCAGCCGAGCAGCGACGGGCCGAAGCCGCCCCACAGCGAGGTCAGCCAGATCAGAAAGGCGATGAACGGCACCAGCAGCCAGTAGCGCAGGATCACCTGCAGGCGGTTGGGATGGGGCTCCGCCAGCGCCAGGCGCGGCTCGACCATGCCGATCAGAAACCAGGGTAGACAGGTCACGAACAGCCCGTAGGCCAGACCTTGAAGAAATGCCAGCATACGCCGCGGGCCCGCCGAAAAGGGAAGGAATCCTGATTGTAGAGGAAGCGTCTGGTCGCAATAAAGCCGCCCGGCGTCGTCCGTGAGCCTATCGCAGCCAGTTGTGATCTCCCGGTAGAATCATCCGGAGCCTAGCCGTGGGCGCAACTTCAGTCGCTATGGCCCCGCCACCGGACCCCGCCGTCGGGGATGAATCCCCTCCCACAAGGTGGTGACCGATTGCACCGGAGAACCGGCCTTTTGTGGGAGTGGCTTCAGTCGCGATGCACCCGCCACCGGACCCGCCGTCGGGGATGAATCCCCTCCCACAAGGTGGTGCCCGATTGCACCGGAGAATCGGCCCTTTTGTGGGAGCGACTTCAGTCGCGATGCACCTGCCACCGGACCCCGCCGTCGGGGATGAACCCCCTCCCACAAGGTGGCGCCCGCTTGCACCGGAGAACCGGCCCTTTTGTGGGAGCGACTTCAGTCGCGATGCACCTGCCACCGGACCCGTCGTCGGGGATGAATCCCCTCCCACAAGGTGGTGCCCGATTGCACCGGAGAACCGGCCCTTTTGTGGGAGATTCTATGTTGCCCGTCAAGCCTTGATGGGGCTTGGAGGGCGATATCCCGTCTCATGCTTCATCAGTGAAAAGGCGATGCGTGCCAGCTTC
>NZ_JBSREH010000034.1:0-7359 GCF_055145905.1 Modicisalibacter sp.
AAGCTGGCACGCATCGCCTTTTCACTGATGAAGCATGAGACGGGATATCGCCCTCCAAGCCCCATCAAGGCTTGACGGGCAACATAGAATCTCCCACACCAATCCCTGTTCTTCGGTGCAGTCATCCCCGACGGCGGTGGCCGATTCAGTGTCAGCCTGGCCATTGCCCTGCCGAAGACATATGCTCAGGCATAGGCCAGCAAGGAGACGAGGATATCATGTCAACCGAACGCCATGTCCGCCTGTTCCGCAACGGCCGCAACCAGGCCCTGCGCATCCCGCGCGAGTTCGAGTTCGCCGGCGATGAGGCCATCATGCGCCGCGAGGGCGATACCCTGATCATCGAGCCGGTCAGGAAGCCCGGCTTGCTGAGCACCCTGAAACGGCTCGACCCCGTCGATGAGCCGCTGGGTGATGTCGATGAAGGCATGCTGCCACTCGATGATGTCGATTTATGAGCACCGGCGGCTACCTGCTGGATACCAACATCGTTTCCGCACTCGTGCGCGACCCGCATGGCCCCGTTATGGAGCGGATCGCCGCCGTGGGCGAGGAAGCCGTCGCAACCAGTATCATCGTCGCGGCGGAGTTGCGCTTCGGCGCAAGAAAGCGAGGCTCCGAGCGCCTGACACGCCAGGTGGAAATCCTGCTCGAGGTACTCGACGTGCATCCCTTCGAGCCCCCGGCCGATCGCCATTACGCCCGCCTGCGTCGGCAACTGGAACGAGCCGGGACGCCGATCGGCCCCAACGACATGCTGATCGCCGCTCAGGCATTGGCGGAACAGCGCGTCCTGGTCACCGCCAATGAGGGGGAATTTCGCCGGGTCAAAGGGCTCGAGGTAGAAAACTGGCTGGCTGAAGCCCCGCGTTGACGACGGGACGGCGCGGCAAGCCTTCTCGGGAAAGGGGATTCATCCCCGACGGCGGCGGCCCGGTGGCCGGCTCATCGCGACTGACGTCGCTCCCACAAGAAGTCGCTCCCACAAGAAGCCGCTCCCATCATGGATAGCGTCATATGGCGTCCGGTGGTCATCCCTCCCCCAGCAGCCCCAGGCTGGTCACGGGCGCCTGGCGGCGCACGCCCCGGGACAGCCCGTGGCCGATCGCGCCGATCAGCAGCGCCCCGCCGAGGGGCAGCACCAGCCACAGCAGGCCGTGCAGGCGCGGCGGCAGGGCCAGCCAGTGGTAGAGGCCGAAGGCGGCAAGCTCGGTGAGCAACGCGGCCATCAGCCCGCTGGTCAGCCCCAGCAGGGCGAATTCCACGCCCTGCACCCGCGAGATCAGCCGGCCGCCGGCGCCGAAGACCCGCAGCAGGCCGCTTTCGTGGGCGCGCTGGGCGTGGCTGGCGGTCAGGGCGGCATAGAGCACGCTGACCCCGGCCAGCAGCACGAAGGCCAGCACCAGCTCCACCGCGCGGGTCACCTGGTCGAGCAGCTCGCGCACCCGGCCGAGGATGGCGTCGACGTTGAGCAGCGAGACGCCCGGATAGGCACGCACCAGCCTGGCCAGCACATCGCCGTGGGCGGCGGCATCGAGGTGGAAGGCGGTGAGGTAGCTGTGGCCGTAGCGCTCCAGCACCCCGGGCGGGAAGATAACGTAGAAGTTGGGGCGGAAGCTGTCCCAGTCGAGGTCGCGCAGGCTGGTGATGCGCCCGGTGACCCGCTCGCTGCCGATGGTGAAGCTCAGGGTATCGCCGAGCCCCACGCCGAGCCGCGCGGCGAGCCCGCTTTCCAGCGAGATCGGCACCGGGCCGTCGCCACCCGCCTGTCCGGCGTCGGCGGCGAACCACTCGCCGGCCACCACGCGGTTGCCCTCGGGCACCTCGGTCTGCCAGGTCAGGTTGAGCTCGCGGCGCAGGGCGTTGTCGCCGCGGCTGTCTTCCGGCACCGCGGATTCCGGCGAGCGCCCGTCGATGGCGGTGATCCGCCCGCGCACCATCGGGTAGAGCGCGGTGCGGGTGTCGGCGACGGCGTCGAGCAGCTCGATGAAGCCCTCGCGCTCGGCGGGCTGGATGTTGATGGCGAAGAAGTTGGGCGTGTCGGCGGGCAGCTGGGTCTGCCAGGTGGTCAGCAGATCGCCGCGCACCAGGGTGATGATCGCCATCGCCGCGAAGGTCACGGCGAAGGCCAGCAACTGGCCGAGGCTGGCCCGGCGGCGACGCGCCAGCTGGCTGCCGCCCAGGCGCACCGCACGGCCCCAGCCGCCCTGCCGCTCGCTGCCGCCTAACGCCTTCACCGCCCGCAGCATCAGCCCCAGCAGCAACCAGCCCAGCCCCCACAGCAGCACCAGGGCGACCAGCCCGCCGGTCAGCAGTGTCGCGGCCAGAACCGGGTCACCGGAGTAGAGCCACAGCAGCGCGCCGAACACCAGCCCGGCGACCGCCACCACCAGCCAGGCGGCAGCCGGCAACGGGTCGAGCTCGCGACGCAGCACCTTGAGCGCGCTGACCCGCTTCAGGCGCAGCAGGGTCGGCCCGGCGAAGCCGATCAGCACCGCCAGCGCGGTGAGCACCCCGAGCAGCAGCGGCAGCACCCCGGGCGGCGGCAGCTCCAGCGGCAGGAAGCGGGTCAGCAGCGCCAGCAGCGCAGCCTGCCCGACCATGCCCAGCAGCGCCCCGGCCGCCGAAGCGGCCAGCGCCAGCCACAGCAGCTGCCAGGCGAAAAGAGTGCCCAGCCGGCGCTGCGAGGCGCCGAAGCAGCGCAGCAACGCGGCGGTATCCAGGTGGCGGTCGACGTAGCGCCGCGTGGCCATCGCCACCGCCACGCCGGCCAACAGCACCGCCGCCAGCCCGGCCAGGCTCAGGTACTTGTCGGCACGCTCCAGCGCGCTGCCCAGCTGGGGGCGGTCGTCGCGCACGTCCACCACCCGGACACCCTGGGCCGCCAGCCGTTCGAGGGTGTCCGACACCGCCGCGACCGCATCGGGCGACCCCTTGGCGAGCAGTTCATATTCGATGCGCGAGCCGGGGCGCACCAGACCGGTGGCCTCGAGATCCCCCCGGCGCATCATCAACCGCGGGCTGAAGGCCGAAAAGCCCGCACTCTGGTCGGGCTCACGCTCGATCAGCCCGGTCACGGTCAGCTCGCTGGCGCCGACCCGGACCATCTCGCCGAGCGTCACGTCGAGCAGCCGCGCCAGGCGCGGGGCGATCCACACGCCGCCCGGCTCGGGGCCACGGTCCAGCGCCTCGACACCGTCGCCGCGGTCGACACGCACGTCGCCGTAGAGCGGATAGGCGGCATCGACCACCTTGAGGCTGGCCAGCTGGAAGGCATCCCCGCGGCTGATCATCGACACCATGTCGACCTGGTCGGAGAGCGTCAGGCCGGCCTCGCGCAGGGTCGCGCGCAGGTCGTCGCCGAACGGCTCGCCCTGCTCGAGCTTGATGTCGCCGCCGGTGAGCTGTCCGGCCTGGCGGGTCAGCCCGCGATCCAGCCGGTCGAGGAAGAAGCCGATCATGGTCGTGGCGGCCACGGCCAGGGCCAGGGCGACGAACAGCGCGCGCACGTCGCCGGCCCGCAGGTCGCGGCGCAGCCCCTTGAGCGAGAGCGCGATCCAGTGGGTCATGCCTGTACCTCGTCGGGTCGCAGCGCAACCAGACGTCCGCCGTCCAGGCGCAGGCAACGGTCGCAGCGCCGGGCCAGGTGCGGGTCGTGGGTGACCAGCACCAGGGTGGTGCCGGCCTCGCGGTTGAGCGCGAACAACAGGTCGATGATCGCCCCGCCGGTATCGCGGTCGAGGTTGCCGGTGGGTTCGTCGGCAAACACCAGCTCCGGCTCGGTGACGAAGGCCCGCGCCACGGCGACGCGCTGCTGCTCGCCGCCGGAGAGCTGCTTGGGCAGGTGGTCGAGCCGCTCGCCGAGGCCGACCCGCGCCAGCCACTCGCGCGCCCGTGCCTGATGGTCGCGGCCCGGAACCAGCTCCAGCGGCAGCAGCACGTTCTCCAGGGCGGTCAGGGTCGGCAGCAGCTGGAAGTTCTGGAACACGAAGCCCACCCGGCCGGCGCGCAGCGCGGCGCGGCCGTCCTCGTCCAGCGTCCCCAGCGAGGCGCCGAACAGCGTCAGCTCGCCGCCGCTGGGCGTGTCGAGCCCCGCCAGCAGGCCGAGCAGGGTCGACTTGCCGGCCCCGGAACTCCCCAGAATGGCCACGCTCTCACCCCGGGACACGTCGAGATCCAGGTTGTCGAGGATCGTCAGCCGCCGTTCGCCACTGACGACCTGCTTGGTCAGGCCGCGAGCCTGTAGAATCGAGGAATCTTCAAAAGCGGATTCACGCGCCCGGGAGTTGGACATGAGACAAGCGTTCCCTGTAACTGGTCGGTTCATGCTGTTGCCCCTGCTGGTCATGTGGCTGGGGATGGCCTCGGCCTTCGCCGCCGGCTCCGGCACCACGCTGCTGGTGATGGGCGACAGCCTGAGCGCCGGCTACGGCATCGAGCGTGATCGCGGCTGGGTCGCCCTGCTCGACGCGCGCCTGCCGGACTCGGTCACGGTGATCAACGCCAGCATCAGCGGCGAGACCACCGCCGGCGGCGCGACCCGCCTGCCCGAACTGCTCGCACGCCACACCCCCGACATCGTGGTGATCGAGCTGGGCGGCAACGACGGGCTGCGCGGCCTGCCGCCCACCCAGATGCGCGACAACCTGGCCCGCATGATCGAGGCTGCGCGTGGCAGCGGCGCCCGGGTACTGCTGGTGGGCATCGAGGTGCCGCCCAACTACGGTCAAGCCTATGCCGAGGCGTTCCGCCAGGTCTATCACGATCTCGCCGAGCGCTACCAGGTGCCGCTGGTGCCCTTCCTGCTCGACGGCGTGGCGCTGGACGATTCGCTGATGCAGGACGACGGCCTCCACCCCAACGCCAAGGCGCAGCCGCAACTGCTCGACAACGTCTGGCCGGCACTGGAGAAGCTGCTGTCCAACGACAGGCGACTTCAGTCGCGATAAGCCAAGCACCTGTGGGAGCGACTTCAGTCGCGAGGAACCGGCCACCGGGCAGCGTCGTCGCAGACGAATTCCCTCCCACAAGGAATGCCCCAGGCTTCAGTCTGACTAAACCCGAGGTGAGAAATTCTCGGGCAGGCATGACCCCCTTTCATGTGAAAGCCTCCGGGGGGTGGAGTATCATGCCGGTTCGTTTCACCTCTCGACTCGAGGACTCTACGCCGATGTTCAGCCGTGACATGCAGATTGCCGGTTTCGATGATGCCCTGTTCGATGCGATGCAGAAGGAGAGCGCGCGTCAGGAAGCGCACATCGAGCTGATCGCTTCCGAGAACTATGCCAGCCCCCGCGTCATGGAGGCTCAGGGCAGCCAGCTGACCAACAAGTATGCGGAAGGCTATCCCGGCAAGCGCTACTACGGCGGCTGCGAGTACGTCGACGTGGTCGAGCAGCTGGCCATCGACTACGCCAGGGAGCTGTTCAACGCCACCTACGCCAACGTCCAGCCGCACTCCGGCTCGCAGGCCAACGGTGCGGTCTTCCAGGCGCTGGTCAAGCCGGGCGACACCGTGCTGGGCATGAGCCTCGATGCCGGCGGCCATCTGACCCACGGCGCCAGGCCCAACTTCTCGGGCAAGCACTACAACGCCGTGCAGTACGGCATCGACGACAGCGGCCGCATCGACTACGACGACGTCGCCCGGCTGGCCCGCGAGCATCAGCCGAAGATGATCATCGCCGGTTTCTCCGCCTACTCGCAGATCATCGACTGGGCGAAGTTCCGCGAGATCGCCGACGCGGTGGGCGCCTACCTGCTGGTCGACATGGCGCACATCGCCGGTCTGGTCGCCGCCGGCGTCTACCCGAGCCCGCTGCCCCATGCCCATGTGGTCACCACCACCACCCACAAGACCCTGCGCGGCCCGCGCGGCGGCCTGATCCTCTCCGCCGAGGACAACGCCGACATCGAGAAGAAGCTGCAGTCCGCGGTCTTCCCGGGCATCCAGGGCGGCCCGCTGGAGCACGTCATCGCCGCCAAGGCGGTCTGCTTCAAGGAAGCCATGGCGCCCGAGTTCAAGACCTACCAGCAGCAGGTGGTCGCCAACGCCCAGGCGATGGCCGGCGTGTTCCTCGAGCGCGGCTACGACGTGGTCTCCGGTGGCACCGAGGATCACCTCTTCCTGCTCTCGCTGATCAAGCAGGGGCTGACCGGCAAGGATGCGGACGCCGCGCTGGGCCGCGCCCACATCACCGTCAACAAGAACGCCGTGCCGGGCGACCCGCAGAGCCCGTTCGTCACCTCCGGCCTGCGTATCGGCACCCCGGCGGTGACCACCCGCGGCTTCGGCGAGACCGAGTGCCGCGACCTGGCCGGCTGGATCTGCGACATCCTTGACGCCATGCAGCAGGGCGATTCCGCCCAGGCCGAGGCCGACGTCAAGGCCAGGGTCGAGGCCGTCTGCGCGCGGCTGCCGGTGTATCGTTGAGAGTGTATCGCTGCCTGTAATGGCATGAAGCGATAGTGACGCTGGCGGGCCATGTCCTCGAAAGAGGCATGGCCTGCCTGCTTGTTGCGGACCTTCCGGAAAGGAGATGGCGATGAGTGAGGATATTCGCTGGCAGCAGCGGTTCGCCAACTACGGCAATGCCTTTTCCCAATTGGAGCAGGCGATCGAGGCGTATGGCGACACGACGCTGGACATCATCAAGGAAGGCGTCATCCAGCGCTTCGAGTTCACCCACGAGCTTGCCTGGAAGGTGATGAAGGATTACCTCGAACACGAAGGCATCCAGAACGTCACGGGGTCGCGTAGCGCCGCCCGCCATGCCTTCAACGTCGGCCTGCTGGAAGATGGACAGGTGTGGATGGACATGATCGAGACTCGCAACCATACGGTCCACGCGTATCGTCACAGCATTCTGGAAACCGAGTTCCGCAAGATCGTCGAGCGTTATTATCCGGCCCTGAAGCAGTTTCGCCAGACCATGGAGCGGTACCGCTGATGTTCGGCCTGCCGGAGAGCACGATCGAGGCCATCCGGGGTGCCCTCGCCGCCTGCCCGGGCCTGGAGAAGACCGTGATCTACGGATCACGAGCCAAGGGAACCTGTCGGCCCGGTTCGGATATCGACCTGGTACTTTACGGCGACGTTTCCGAGAGTGACGTGCTGCGCCTCCTGGACCGGCTGGACGCGCTCAACACCCCCTACCTCTTCGATGTGATCCGCTATCGGGACATCGACAGCGAGGCCCTGCGCGAGCATATCGCGCGGGTGGGGCAGCGATTCGATGATGCGGTGGCCCGGTGACCGGCTCATCGCGACTGAAGTCGCTTGTATGTTGGAAATGACCCAACACGGGCAGTATGGAGAAGACTTGCCGGGGTGGAGGGACGAAGATCGCATCTGGCCCC
>NZ_JBSREH010000035.1:0-55893 GCF_055145905.1 Modicisalibacter sp.
CCCGAAAAAAATTTCGGCGCCACGCCCCTCGCCCGAATCCGCCTGTCCACAGCCGCCTTCATGAACCGCCGACAACCGGGTGTGGATAAACTGAATAGATAAAAACGCCCGCCAAGAAGGCGGGCGTCACAGAACAGCGACAAGCGCAGAGTTCGATCAGGTGAGTGTCACCCGTGCATAGCGCTTCTTGCCGGCCTGAATCACGTAGCTCTTGCCGATATCCAGCATGTGATCGCGGGCGACCACTTCACCATCGACCCGGACCCGACCGTTGCCGAGCATGTCCTTGGCCTGGGCGCTGTTGTTGGTCAGGTTGGCGCGGTTGAGTACCGCAGCAATCGGTGCCTGCTCGCCCTCGAACTCGACCGTCACCTCGGGCATGTCCTCGGGGAGCTCGCCCTCGGCCAGCTGGTTGCCGGCGCTGCGGTGCGCATTGGCGGCGGCTTCCTCGCCGTGGTAGCGGGCGATCAGTTCGCGCGCCAGCTCCATCTTGATGTCCCGGGGGTTGGCGCCTTCGTCGATGCGCCGGCGCAGGTCCTCGATCGCCTCGTTGGACTTCAGCGACAGCAGCTCGAAGTAGCGCCACATCAGCGAATCGGGCATCGAGACCAGCTTGTTGAACATCGTGCCCGGGGCTTCATCGAGCCCGACATAGTTGCCCAGCGACTTGGACATCTTCTGCACGCCGTCGAGCCCCTCGAGCAGCGGCATGGTGATGACGACCTGCGGCGCCTGACCAAAGTGCTTCTGGATCTCGCGGCCCATCAGCAGGTTGAACTTCTGGTCGGTACCGCCCAGCTCGACGTCGGCCTCCAGCGCCACCGAGTCGTAGCCCTGCACCAGCGGGTAGAGGAACTCGTGGATCGAGATCGACTGATTGGCCTTGTAGCGCTTCTCGAAGTCGTCGCGCTCGAGCATGCGCGCCACCGTGGACTGGGCGGCCAGCTCGATCATGTCGGCGGCGGAGAGCTTGCTCATCCAGTCGGCATTGAAGGCGACGATGGTCTTTTCCGGATCGAGCACCTTGAAAACCTGCTCGCGATAGGTCTTGGCGTTGGCCTTGACCTCTTCCTCGGTGAGCGGCTTGCGGGTGACGTTCTTGCCGGTGGGGTCACCGATACGCCCGGTGAAGTCGCCGATCAGGAAGATGACCTCGTGCCCCAGGTCCTGGAACTGGCGCATCTTGGTCAGCAGCACGCTGTGCCCGAGGTGCAGGTCCGGGGCGGTGGGGTCGAAACCGGCCTTGATACGCAGCTTGCGCCCGGAAGCGAGCTTCTCCTTCAGCTCGTCCTCGAGCAGGATTTCATGAGCACCGCGCTTGAGCAGCGCCAGCGCATCGGCGACATCGGTCATCGTGCCCTTCTCCACAGCAAACGGTTGTCTGGATCAATGGCCGGGGATGGTAGCATGTCTGGCACACGCGGTTGAGCGCATCCCACGGAAGGAGACCTCCATGCCCCTGTTCGTCGGCCTGATGTCGGGCACCAGCCTGGACGGCATCGATGCCGCCCTGGTCCGCTGCGGCGAGAGCCACCCCGAGCTGCTGGATGCCGTTGGCATGCCCATGCCGGAGACACTGCGCGCCGACCTGCTGGCCCTGTGCCAGGCCGACTCGGTGCGCTTCGCCGAGCTGGCCCGGGCGGAATCGGCCTTCTGCCGGCTGCAGGCCGAGGCGGTCCAGCAGCTGCTCGCGCGCAACCATCTGGACGCCGACGCAATCGCCGCCATCGGCAGCCACGGCCAGACCATCGAGCACGCCCCGGACGGTGAGGCCCCGTATACCTGTCAGCTCGACAACCCCAGCCTGCTGGCCGAACTGACCGGCTGTGCAGTGGTGGGCGACTTCCGCCGCCGCGACCTGGCCGCCGGCGGTCAGGCCGCACCGCTGGCCCCGGCCTTTCATGCCGCGCTGTTCTCGGACAGCGACGAATGGCGAGCGGTGCTCAACCTGGGCGGCTTCGCCAACCTGACCCTGCTGCCGCCCGGCTCCCGCGCGATGCCGGTCACCGGCTTCGATACCGGACCGGCCAACACGCTGCTCGATGCCTGGTACGCCCGCCACCATGCAGACGGCCACCATGACCCCGCCGGTCGCTGGGCCGCCGGTGGCACGGTCGATGCCGCCCTGCTCGAGCGCTTGCTGGAGGACCCCTTCTTTGCCCGACGCCCGCCCAAGAGCACCGGCCGCGAATACTTCCACCTCGCCTGGCTGGAGGCACACCTGAGCGGCCGCGAAGCGGCGCAGGACGTTCAGGCGACGCTCGCCGAACTGACCGCGAGGAGCATCGCGCTGGGCATTGCCCAGACGCTCGGCCCGGTGCCCGCCACCCTGATCCCCTGTGGCGGCGGCACGCACAATGCCGATCTGCTGCAACGCCTGGGCCGCCACCTGCCGACCCTGACGCTGGCAAGCTGCGAGATGTTCGGCTGGCATGCCGACTGGCTCGAGGCCGGCGCCTTCGCCTGGCTGGCTTGGCGGCGCCTTGCCGGCCTGCCCGGCAACCTGCCGGCCGTCACCGGCGCGGCGGGCGAGCGCGTGCTGGGCGGCCTCTACAGCCGCTGAGACGTCAGCGCCCCGGTGGCGACACTCAGTAGTCGTCGCTGTCGCGCAGCGACAGCCGATCGGCGGCATCCAGCGCCTGCTCCACACCCTGGTGGGCGCCGTCACCGAACTTGATCATCATGCGCAGGTCGTTGGCCGACTCGGCATGGACCAGGGCCACATCCTCGCTGATGTCGCCCCGTCGATAGCACTCATAGAGCGCCTGGTCGAAGGTCTGCATGCCCAGCTCCCGCGAACGCGCCATCAAGCCCTTGATCTCGCCCACCTCGCCCTTGCGGATCAGGTCGCCGATCAGCGGCGAGCGGCGCAGGATCTCGATCGCCGCCACGCGACCCCGGCCGTCCTGACGCGGCAGCAGCTGCTGGGCGACGATCGCCTGCAGGTTCAGCGACAGATCCAGCCAGACCTGCTCGTGGCGTTCGGCGGGAAAGAAGTGGATGACGCGCTCGAGCGCCTGGTTGGCGTTGTTGGCGTGCAGGGTCGCCAGGCACAGGTGACCGGTCTCGGCGAAGGTCAGCGCCTGCTCCATGGTCTCGCGGGAGCGGATCTCGCCGATCATGATCACGTCCGGCGCCTGGCGCAGGGCGTTCTTCAGCGCCACCTCGAACGACTCGGTATCGATGCCCACCTCGCGCTGATTGATGATCGCGCGGCGATGCGGATGGATGTATTCGATCGGGTCCTCGATGCACAGGATGTGGCCGCCGGCGCTGGCGTTGCGATACTGGATCATCGACGCCAGGGTGGTGGACTTGCCGGTGCCGGTGCCGCCCACCACGAACACCAGCCCCCGCTTGAGCAGCGCCAGCTCGCCCAGTGCGTCCGGCAGGCCCAGCGCCGTCAGCGACGGAATGTCGAAGGCGATGCGGCGGATGACCATGGCCATCTGGCTGCGCTGATAGAAGGCGCTGACCCGAAAGCGCCCCTTGCCCTGCAGGCTCAGCGCGAAGTTGGCCTCGTGGTCGCGCTCGAAGCGCTCGGTCAGGCCCTGGGGCAGGGCCGCCATCACCAGCTGGCGAACTTGGGCGATCGACAGCGGCGTCTCGCCCAGCGCCACCAGCTGGCCGTCGATCTTCAGCGAGGCCGGCGCATTGGTGGAAATCAGCATGTCCGAGGCCTGCTTGTCGATCATCAGGTCCAGCAGCTGCTGCAGCCATTCACCGGGTGTCATGCCGGTCTCCTTGTCGCGTCACCATGGTATTCATTGTTTCAGGAGGCCGCCGGCAGGCGTCCCTTGGCCTTGGCCTGGGCCTCCTCGCGGGACACCAGGTTCTGGTTGACCAGCCGGCTCAGCGCCATGTCCAGGGTCTGCATGCCCAGGTTGCCCCCGGTCTGGATCGCCGAATAGATCTGCGCCACCTTGTCCTCGCGGATCAGGTTGCGCACCGCCGAGGTGGCCACCAGGATCTCGTGGGCGGCGACCCGTCCGCCCCCCTGGCGCTTGAGCAGGGCCTGTGACACCACCCCCTGCAGCGACTCGGAGAGCATCGAGCGCACCATCGCCTTCTCGTCGCCGGGAAAGACGTCGATGACCCGGTCGATGGTCTTGGCCGCCGAGGTGGTGTGCAGCGTGCCGAATACCAGATGTCCGGTCTCCGCCGCGGTCAGCGCCAGCCGTATGGTCTCCAGGTCACGCAGCTCGCCGACCAGGATCACGTCGGGGTCCTCGCGCAGCGCCGAGCGCAGCGCCTGGGAGAATCCCTGGGTGTGACGGTGCACCTCGCGCTGGTTGATCAGGCTGCGCTTGCTGACATGCACGAACTCGATCGGATCCTCGATCGTCAGGATATGATGGTGGCGTGTCTCGTTGATGTAGTCGACCATCGCCGCCAGCGTCGTCGACTTGCCCGAGCCGGTGGGCCCGGTCACCAGCACCAGCCCCCGCGGCATCCGCGCGAACTGGCGGAACACCTCGCCCAGCTCCAGGTCCTCGAGCGTCATCACCTGGCCGGGAATGGTGCGGAACACCGCCCCGGCACCGCGGCCCTGATTGAAGGCATTGACGCGAAAGCGCGCCACCCCGGGCACCTCGAAGGAGAAGTCGGTCTCAAGGTAGGCCTCGTAGTCGCGGCGCTGGCGATCGCCCATGATGTCGTAGATCATCCGGCGGACTTCGCTGTCCTCCATCGCCGGCACATTGAGCCGGCGAATGTCACCGTCGACCCGGATCATCGGCGGCAGCCCGGCGGACAGGTGCAGGTCCGAGGCGTTCTGCTTTGCCGAGAATGCCAGTAGTTCGGTAATATCCATTCACTTCCCCTGCTCGTGTTGCTGTCGTTATTCGGATAGAGGCCAGTATGCCAGACGCTCAGGTCAGCGAAGCCCTCCTGCGCGCCCGCCGGCGCCTGGACGCGGCTCTTCGGCAGTCCGGCCGCCGTGCCGACGCCACCCGCCTGCTGGCGGTCAGCAAGACCCAGCCGGCCGAACGCCTCCGCGAGGCCTACCGGGCCGGGCAGCGCGACTTCGGCGAAAACTACCTGCAGGAAGCCCTCGACAAGCAGGCCGCGCTCGCCGAGCTGGAAGATATCGTCTGGCATTTCATCGGCCCGCTGCAATCCAACAAGACCCGCGAGGTGGCCGAGCATTTCCGCTGGGTGCACAGCGTCGACCGGCTCAAGATCGCCCGCCGCCTCTCGGCCCAGCGCCCCGCCGAACTCGGCCCGCTGGAGATCTGCCTGCAGGTCAATGTCAGCGGCGAGGCCAGCAAGTCGGGCGTGCCGCCCGAGGCGCTCGAGGCACTGGCCCTCGAGGTCGCCGGCCTGCCCAATCTGCGCCTGCGCGGGCTGATGGCGATTCCCGCCCCGGCCGAGACCCTGGACGCCCAGCGCCGGCCCTTCGCCCAGCTGCGCGAGTGCCTGGAACGCCTCAACACGGCGCACCCCGAACTGGCCCTGGACACCCTGTCGATGGGCATGAGCGGCGACCTGGAAGCCGCGGTGCAGGAAGGCGCCACCTGGGTGCGGCTGGGCACCGCCATCTTCGGGGCCCGGCCTCCGCGCCCCTGACCACTCACGCTTCTCAGAGGAGCTTCGCATGGCAAGCCAAGTCACCTTCATCGGCGCCGGCAACATGGCCAGCGCTATCTTCGGCGGCATGATCGACAACGGCTATCCGGCCGCGGCGATCACCGCCACCAGTCCCGACCCCGAGCGGCTGGCGGCCCTCGCCGCCGAGCGTGGCATCCACACCACCGATGACAACGCCGCGGCTGTCGCCGAGGCCGACGTGGTGGTACTGGCGGTCAAGCCCCAGATCATGCGCGAGGTCTGCGAAGGCCTGCGCGACGCCGTGCAGGCGCGTCGTCCGCTGATCGTCTCGGTGGCCGCCGGCCTCACCGCCGAAACGCTGGACACCTGGCTCGGCGGCGATCTGGCAGTGGTACGCTGCATGCCCAATACGCCGTCGCTGGTGGGTGCCGGCGCCAGCGGGCTCTACGCCAACGCCCGGGTCAGCGACGAACAGCGCGAGCTCGCCACCACCCTGCTGGAGGCCGTGGGCCTCGTCGAGTGGGTCGATGACGAAGCGCTGCTCGAGGCCGTCACCGCGGTCTCCGGCAGCGGCCCGGCCTACTTCTTCCTGGTCTTCGAGGCCCTCGAGGAAGCCGGCGTGCGCCTCGGTCTGCCCGCCGCCACGGCGCGCCGGCTGGCCTTGCAGACCGGCCTGGGGGCGGCGACGATGGCGCAACGCAGCGAGCACGACCCCGCGCAGCTGCGCCGCAACGTGATGTCGCCGGGCGGCACCACCGAACGCGCCATTCACAGCCTCGAGGAAGGCGGGCTGCGCGCGCTGTTCGCCGAGGCGACCGAAGCCTGCGCCGCCCGCGCCCGCGAGATGGCCGCCGAACTCGGCGAGTCGACGCCGAACCGATAACGGAGGGAGTCCATGGGAAGTCAACTGGGAAGCGCCGGCCTGATGCTGGTCAACACCCTGATCAACATCTACCTGTTCCTGCTGATGCTGCGCTTCCTGCTGCAGGCATCGCGTGCCGACTACTACAACCCGATCAGCCAATCGGTGGTCAAGGTGACCCAACCGGTGGTCAAGCCGCTGCAGGGTTTCCTGCGGCCCATGGGTCGCGTCGACCTGGCCACCCTGGCGGCCGGCTTCATCATCAAGGCGCTGAGCATCATCCTGATCATGCAGGTGGCGATCGGCGGCATCCCCTCCTTCGGCGGCATCGCCATCGCCTCGGTGGCGGCGCTGGCCAGTGCGATCCTCAAGATCTACTTCTTCGCCCTGATCGGCATGATCATCCTCAGCTGGGTGGCGCCGCATGCCAGTCACCCGGGGGCGATCCTGATCATGCAGCTGGTCGAGCCGATCATGGCCCCGGTGCGCCGCGTGATACCGCCGCTGGGCATGATCGACCTGTCGCCGATCGTGGTGTTCATCGCCATCAACCTGATCGACAGCGTCCTGGTCGGCTCGCTGACCCGCGCCGCCGGTATCGCCGGCGCCCTGGTCGGCCTCTGAGCGGCGGCCCGGCGATCGACAACACCGATAACGAAGCAAGACACAGGGCCCGACCGGGCCCTGTCACGAACTGGACACGGACCCCTCATGCCCGAAACGCTCCCCGCCGATTCGGTCGGTCTGGTGACGCCGCAGCAGGCCCGCTTCGACGAGCCACTGCCGCTGGCCTGCGGCAAGACCCTGCCGGCCTATGAGCTGGTCTACGAGACCTACGGCGAGCTCAATGCCGAGCGCAGCAACGCCGTGCTGATCTGCCACGCCCTGTCGGGCCACCATCACGCCGCCGGCTACCACAGCCCGGACGACCGCAAGCCCGGCTGGTGGGACGCCCACATCGGCCCCGGCAAGGCCATCGACACCAACCGCTTCTTCGTGGTGTCCCTGAACAACCTGGGGGGCTGCCACGGCAGCACCGGCCCCTGCCACATCAACCCCGAGACCGGTCGTCTGTGGGGGCCGGAGTTCCCGGTGATGACCGTCGGCGACTGGGTCGACAGCCAGGTCCGGCTCGCCGACCGGCTGGGCATCGAGCGCTTCGCCGCCGTGGTCGGCGGCAGCCTGGGCGGCATGCAGGTACTGCAGTGGGCGATGCGCTACCCGGAGCGCATCGCCAACGCCGTGGTGATCGCCGCCACGCCGCGGCTGACCGCGCAGAACATCGCCTTCAACGAGGTCGCCCGCCAGGCGATCCGCTCCGACCCCGACTTCCACGACGGCTGGTACGCGGCGCACGATACCGTGCCCAAGCGCGGCCTCAAGCTGGCGCGCATGGTCGGCCACATCACCTACCTGTCCGAGCACTCGATGGGCGCCAAGTTCGGCCGCGACCTGCGCAGCGACGAGCTCAACTTCGGCTATGACGTGGAGTTCCAGGTCGAGTCCTACCTGCGCTATCAGGGCGACGCCTTCTCCACCGCCTTCGACGCCAACACCTACCTGCTGATGACCAAGGCGCTGGACTACTTCGACCCGGCGGCCGACCATCAGGGCGACCTGGCCGCCGCCCTGGCGCCGGCCTCCTGCCGTTTCCTGGTGGTCAGCTTCTCCACCGACTGGCGCTTCACGCCGGAACGCTCGCGGGAGCTGGTCGATGCGCTGATGCGCGCCCGCAAGCCGGTCAGCTACGCGGCCATCGACTCCCCCCACGGCCACGATGCCTTCCTGCTCCCGGACCCGCGCTATGGCGCCGTGTTCGGCGGCTTCATGAAGCGCGTGGCCCGCGACCTCGGCCTGGAGGAGCGTCACTGATGCGTCCCGACCTGACACTGATCCACCGCTGGGTGCCCGAGGGCGCCCAGGTCCTCGACCTGGCCTGCGGCGACGGCACCCTGCTCGACGCCCTGGCTCGCGACAAGGGCGTCACCGGCTACGGCCTCGAGATCGACCCCGACGGCATCACCGCCTGCCTGGAACGCGGCGTCAACGTCATCGAGCAGGACCTCGACCAGGGCCTGGCCAACTTCGACGACGACGCCTGCGACCTGGTGATCATGACCCAGGCCCTGCAGGCCCTGCGCCGCCCCGACCGGATGCTTGACGAGATGCTGCGGGTGGCCAGCGAGGCGATCATCACCTTCCCCAACTTCGCCTACTGGCGTCATCGCCTGTACCTGGGCTTCAAGGGCTTCATGCCGGTGTCGCGCTCGCTGCCCTACGCCTGGTACGACACGCCCAACATCCACCTGTCCACCTTCAACGACTTCGAGCGCCTGTGCACCGACAAGGGACTGGTGATCACCGACCGCGCGGTGGGCCGGGGCGACCATGAAAGCCACTGGTCCAGCCGGCTGTGGCCCAACCTGTTCGGCGAGATCGCCATCTTTCGGGTCGGCCGCGGCGAGGCGCGCCGTCGTGGCTGAAAGCCCCGCGCCGGGCAGCGCCCTCCTGGCCCGGCCGGGCGACTTCGCGGCCGACGGCACGGCGAGCGCGGCGCTGCCCGATGGCGGGCGGGTGCTGCTGGTTCACGACGGCGATCACGTGCGCGCCTACCGCGACCACTGCCCGCATCGCGCCGGTTCGCTGGGCGACGCCGCCGGTCGCTTCCTCGATGCCGGCAGCGCACTGCTGCGCTGCGACCGCCACGGCGCGCTGTTCCTGCCCGCCAGCGGCGAGTGCCTGGCCGGCCCCTGCCAGGGCAAGCGCCTGACGCCGGTGCCGGTGTCAGTCGACGACGCCGGCGTCGTGCACCTGGCGATGCAGTGACACCGGCAAGCAGCCGGCCAGGGTGATGCCGGCCGGCCGCCCGTCGCGCCGGCTCACCCGGCACCCGTAGGCCAGCACCTCGACGCCCGCGTCCGCGACGCGCCGCAGCGTCTCGGCATAGCGCGGATCGAGATGCGCGGCCGGGGCGACGTCACGGATGCCGGTATGGGCGACGCAGAACAGCAGCACCGCGCGGTGCCCGTCGGCAGCCAGCCCGGCGAGGGTCTCGAGATGCCGGGTGGCACGCTCGCTCACCGTGTCGGGAAAGTAGCCGTGACCGTCGGCCTCCTGCAGGGTGACCTGCTTGACCTCGACGAAGGCGGTGCCGTGGCGCGGGTCATCGAGCCGGAAGTCGAGCCGGGCGTCGCCACGCCGCGCGTCGCTACGCCGGGCGTCGCCGACCCGGACCTCGCGCCGGAGCGTGGCGTAGCCGGCTAGCGGCTCGATGCGCTCGCCTCGCAGCGCCTCCTCGACGATGGCATTGGTGCGCCCGGTGTGCACGGAGGCCAGAGCCACGCCGCCTTCCGGCCGGGGCAGTTCGATCAGCTCCCAGGTCCAGGCCAGCTTGCGTGCCGGATTGGTGCTCGGCGACAGCCACACCCGGCAGCCCGGCACGTTGACCGCCCGCATCGAGCCGGTGTTGGGGCAGTGAGCCACCACCACGGTACCGTCGGCCAGTTCGACATCGGCAAGAAAGCGCTTGTAGCGCCGACGCAGAATCCCGGAAACAAGCTCGGGATAGTCCACGTCAGCCCGCCTCTCGCGCCAGAAAGCGGCCGAGTCGTTCCACCGCCTCCTCGAGCCGGGCGACATCGTTGGTGAAGGCGATGCGCACATGGTGCTCGCCGCCGCGCACGGCGAAGTCGACGCCCGGCGTGATGGCGACGTTCTCGGTTTCCAGCAGCCGCTGGCAGAAGGCCTGGCTGTCGCGGGTGTAGCGCGACACGTCGAGCCACAGGTAGAAGGCCCCCTGGGGCGGCATCGCCGGCGCCAGCCCCAGCCGCTCGAGCCCGGCCAGCAGCGCGTCGCGGCGCCGATGCAGCTCGCGCCGGCGACGTTCGAGTTCGGTGGCGCACTCGGGGGTGAAGGCCGCCAGCGCGGCGTGCTGCGACAGTGTCGGCGCAGCGAGGAAGACGTTCTGGGCCAGCCGGGTCAGGGGTTCCACGGCCGCCTCCGGGGCGACCAGCCAACCCAGGCGCCAACCGGTCATGCCGAAGTACTTCGAGAAGCTGTTGACCACGAAGGCCTCGGGGGCCACGGCGGCGGCGCTCACCGGCGCCACGTCGTAGCTCAGCCCCTGATAGATCTCGTCGACCAGCAGCGCGCCGTCGCGGCGGGCGACCTCGCCGGCCACGGCCCGCAGCCCGCCGGCATCGAGCATGTGCCCGGTGGGATTGGAGGGCGTGGCCAGCATCGCCAGCCGGGTCGCCGGCTGCCAGTGCCGGGCGACGAGCGCGGCGTCGAGCTGCCAGCCGCTTTCATCGCCCACCGGCACGCAGTCGATCTCGGCATCGGCCAGCCCCATGAAGTGGCGGTTGCAGGGGTAGGTGGGATCGGCCATCAGCACCCGATCGCCGCGCCCCACCAAAAGCTGGCTGGCCAGCAGCAGCGCCCCCGAGGCCCCCGGGGTGACCAGAATCCGCGCCGGATCGATGTCGGCACCGAAATGCGCCGCATAGTGGCCGGCGATCGCCTCGCGCAGCGCCGGAATGCCGCCGGCCGGCGTGTAGCGGGTCCGCCCCTCGGCCAGCGCCTGCCGCCCGGCCTCCACCACCGGCTCGGGCGTGGCGAAGTCCGGCTCGCCGATTTCCAGGTGAATCACGTCGTGTCCGGCCGCCTCGCGTGCCTGGGCCTGCTCAAGCAGTCCCATCACGCGAAACGGCTGCACCCGGTCGATACGGGTGTTCCAGTTCATGCCGGCGTCCTCCTCCTGCGCCATCCCCAGATTCGCACGCCACGTTGCCCGGGCATGCGACACGGGTCAATCTTCTCACGACAAGCCGCTTCAGCGGTTGCAAACCCACCGCTTTTTCGCTAAATAAGCAAGGCTTCGGGTGGGCATGCCATCCGTGGAGGCGACGGAGACGGACACCCCGACTCGCCTTCGACCGGCCGGGCATCGGCCCAAGTCACTTGAGTAATGAGGCAGCCCCATGCCAGTAGCGGAACAGAAAACGGAAGCGCCCAAGAAATTCACCCCGTACGAGCCGGCGCCGGGGGAAGAGTACATGAACGAGAAGCAGCTGGAGCACTTCCGCCAGATCCTGCTGGGCTGGAAGCAGGATCTCATGGAAGAGGTGGACCGCACCGTGCGCCATCTGCAGGAAGACGCCAACAACTACGCCGACCCGGCCGACCGGGCGACCCAGGAAGAAGGCTTCAGCCTGGAGCTGCGCACCCGCGATCGTGAGCGCAAGCTGCTCAAGAAGATCAACGAGACCCTCGAGAAGATCGACGAGGACGACTACGGCTTCTGCGAGGCCTGCGGCGTCGAGATCGGCATCCGTCGCCTCGAGGCACGCCCGACCGCCACGCTGTGCGTCGACTGCAAGACGCTGGCGGAACTCAAGGAAAAGCAGCTGGGCGGCTGAGCCCCCCGGCCGACCGGACACGGGCGCCGCACGGCGCCCGTTTGCGTTTCAGGAGAGCTCGATGCCCGGCTATCGCGGCCGTTTCGCCCCCACCCCCTCCGGTCCGCTGCACTTCGGCTCGCTGGTCGCCGCGCTGGGCAGCTTCCTCGATGCCCGCCACGCCGGCGGCACCTGGCTGCTGCGCATCGAGGACGTCGACCCGCCGCGCTGTCCGCCGGGCACCGCCGACACCATCCGCCGCCAGCTCGAGGCCTACGGCCTTCACTGGGACGGCGAGATCCGCTATCAGCAAACGCGCGATGCCGCCTACCAGGCGGCGCTGGATCGTCTGGTCACCGCCGGGCTGGCCTACCCCTGCAGCTGCTCGCGCAAGGAATGGCGCGAGTACCCCATCTACCCCGGCTGGTGCCGCGACGGCATCCGCGCCCCCGGGCGCCCGCTGGCCTGGCGGCTGCGCAGCGATCTCGGGGAGCGCCCGGTCATCTGGCAGGATCGCCTGTTCGGCGAGCAGTGCTTCGACCCCGCCGAGCTGGGTGACGTGGTGCTCAAGCGCAAGGAGGGTCTCTGGGCCTACCAGCTGGCGGTGGTGGTGGATGACGCCGACCAGGGCATCACCGATGTGGTGCGCGGCGTCGACCTGCTCGACAACACGCCCTGGCAATGGCAGCTGCAGGCTGCGCTGGGCGCCCCGCATCCACGCTATCTGCACCTGCCGCTGGTGGTGGCCGAGAACGGCCAGAAGCTCTCCAAGCAGAACCTCGCCCCGGCGCTGCCCGAGGACGACACCAGCGTGCGCCACTGGCTGCACGACGCCCTGGGGCTGCTGGCCCAGGCGCCGCCGGCGGCGCTGCGCACGGCCCCCGTGGCGGAACAGCTCGCCCACGCCGTTCGCCACTGGGATCCGAGCCGCCTCGATGCCCACGCGCACCTACCCGCCCCGCACACCTGAATGCCCGGCGCGGATGCGACTCACGTCGGGTTGAGCCGCCGCCCTCGCCTTCCCTACACTCGATGGTTTATCCCGCGCGGGCCTGCGAATGTACGTTTACCGCATCATGCTGTTTCTGGTCTTCGGCGGCTACCTGCTGTCGCCGGCGCTGATGAGCGGCTGGGCGGTTCCCGGCATGGCCTGGTATCGCCCCTTCCTGATCTGGGGCGGGCTGATCGCCCTGTCGGTGTGGCTGGAACAGAAAAGGAAGCTCGATGAGCATTAGCCTGACGGGGCTGCTGGCGCTGACGGCCGGCTATCTGGGGCTGATGCTGCTGGCCGCGAGTGCCGTGGAACGGGGCTGGCTGTCGACGCGGATCGTGCATCACCCGCTGGTCTACGGCCTGTCGCTGGGCGTCTACGTCAACGCCTGGGGGCTGTTCGGCAGCATCGCGCTGGCCGCCGAGATCGGCTACGGCTACCTGGCCTACTTCCTGGGCGTGGCCGGCGCCTTCCTGCTGGCACCGGTGCTGCTGGTGCCGATCCTGCGCCTGACCCGCACCTATCAACTGGCCTCGCTGGCCGACCTGTTCGCCTTCCGCTTTCGCAGCCGCTGGGTCGGCACGCTGGTGACCGTGATCACCCTGCTGGCGGTGCTGCCGCTGCTGGCCCAGCAGGCCCAGGTGGTGGGCGCCATCGCCTATCGCCTCAGCGGACTCGCCGACCCGGCCTGGCTGGCGCTGGCCTTCTGTGTGCTGGCGGCGGCGCTGGCCCTGCGCCTCGGCGCGCGCCATGCTCACCTCAACGCCGATCACGACAGCCTGACCGCAGCCGTCGCCACCGGTTCGCTGCTCAAGCTGGGCGCCATGCTCACCCTGGGTGTCATCGCCCTGTACGGCGTCTTCAGCGGCCCGGCCGACCTTCAGCAATGGCTCGAGGGCCCCGGACAGCCGCTGCAGGCACTGGCCGCCCGTCTGCCACCCGGCCAGTGGCGTACCCTGCTGCTGCTGTTCTTCGCCGCCGCCTTTCTGGCGCCCCACATGTTTCACATGGTCTTCGCCCAGGGACCGTCACGCCCGGCGCTGTTGCAGGCCGGCTGGCAACTGCCGCTGCTGCTGTTGCTGATCGCCCTGCCGGCGCCGCTGATTCTCTGGGCTGCGCAGTCGCTGGGAATCGCCTCGCCGGAAACCGGGCTGGCCTATCTGGCCTTCATGCTCAGCGACTCGCCCGGCGTGATCGCGCTGGTCCTCATCGCCGGACTCGCCGCCGCCGCCGGTACCCTGGTGGTCACTACCCTGTCCCTGGCCGGCATGGCGCTCAATCATCTGGTGCTGGTGGCCCACCCGCCGGCGCGCCAGGACAACCTCTATCGCTGGCTGCTCGGCCTGCGCCGCCTGCTGGTCATCGCCGTGATTCTCGGCGGCTGGGTATTCTACCGGCTGGTGGGCGTGCATCACGACCCCACCACGCTGGGGCTGGTGGCCTTCATCGGCATCGCCCAGTGTCTGCCCGGCATGCTGGCGGTACTCTACTGGCCGGGTGCCAACCGCAAGGGCATGGTCAGCGGGCTGCTGGTCGGCAGCCTGTTGTGGCTGGGCGGGCTTTGGCTGCCGCTGGTCGTCGACCTTCCGCCGCTGGTGCTCATCCCGCCGGGGCTCGAGCTGCTCGAGAACGAGCCGGCCTGGTACGCCGTCACCCTGATCTCGCTGGCCGCCAACGCCCTGACCTTCATCGGGGTCTCGCTGATGACGCGCACCTCCGACGGGGAACGCGCCGCCGCGGAGGCCTGTTCGATCGACGCCGTCATCCGTCCCAAGCGCCTGCCGCTCAGCGCCCGCACGGCACAGGACTTCAAGCGCCACCTGAGCAGCGCCCTGGGGCCCGATGTCGCCGCCCGCGAGGTCGATCACGCCCTGGATGACCTGGGCATGTCGCCGCAGGAAAGCCGGCCCTACGCCCTGCGGCGGTTGCGGGGGCGGCTGCAGGCCAACCTGTCGGGCCTGATGGGGCCGTCGGTGGCGCGAGACATCGTCGACCGGTTCCTGCCCTTCCAAACCGGCCCGCAGCCGGCCACCGACGACGTGCATTACGTCGAGAGCCTGCTCGAGGCCTACCGCACACGCCTGACCGGTCTGGCTCGCGAGCTCGACGGACTGCGCCGCTACCATCGCCGCACCCTGACCCAGCTGCCGATCGGCCTGTGCGCCTTCGGCGACGACGGCGAGCTGCTGATGTGGAACGACGCCCTGGCGCGACTGTCCGGCATCGACGGCGCCAGCGTGATCGGTGCCCGCCGCGAGAGCCTGCCGGCGCCCTGGGCGGAATTGCTGGGGCGCACCTTCGATCATCACGACCGCTTCCTCTACAAGCAGCCCGTGCCGCTGGCGGCCGGCACCCGCTACCTGACCCTGCACAAGGCCGACCTCGACGTGGCCGACGGCGAACGCGGCGGCACCGTGGTGCTGATCGAGGATCACAGCGACATGAAATGGCTCGAGGACGAACTGGTTCATGCCGAACGCCTGGCGTCCATCGGGCGTTTGGCCGCCGGCGTCGCCCACGAGATCGGCAACCCCATCACCGGCATCTCCTCGCTGGTCCAGAACCTGCGCTACGACACCGACGACCCGGTGGTGCTGGAGTCCGCCGATCAGATCCAGCAGCTCACCGAGCGTGTCTCGCGGATCGTCGGCTCGCTGGTGAGCTTCGCCCATGGCGGCCGGCACGGCGGGCAGGCCGTCGGCATGACGTCCTGCGATGTCCGCGAACTGGCCGACGAGGCCCTGCACTTGATACAGCTGGCCCGCTCGGGCGAGGATATCGTCTACCGAAACGACTGCCCCGCCGGCCTGACGGTGCAGGGAGACACCCAGCGTCTGGTGCAGGTGCTGGTCAATCTGCTCGGCAACGCCCGGGACGCCAGCCCGCCGGGCGCCGCGGTCGTCGTCGAGGCGGGAGCGCAGGACGGCGGGGTGTGCCTGGCCGTGGTCGACACCGGGTGCGGCATCGATCCCGAGATTCGCGATCACCTGTTCGAACCCTTCACGACCACCAAGCCTCCGGGGGAAGGCACCGGACTCGGCCTGTCGCTGGTCTACAGCATCATCCGCGACCACGGGGGCCAGGTGCGCATCGAATCGCCCCTTCCCGACCTCGATCACGGCACCCGCATCGCCCTGTGGCTGCCGGAACCTTCTCAGGATGGCAGAGACCCCGATGACCCAGATTCTGATCGTTGAAGACGAAGCCATCATCCGCACGGCACTGCGTCGATTGCTGGAGCGCCACGCCTATACGGTCAGCGAGGCCGAATCGGTCGAAGAGGCCCGTCGCCAGGGGCTCGACCGCTTCGATCTGATCATCAGCGACCTGCGCCTGCCCGGCGAGGCGGGCACGGCGCTGATCGAGGCCGCCGCGCCGGTGCCCGTGCTGATCATGACCAGCTATGCCAGCATGCGCTCGGCCGTGGATGCCTTGAAGCAGGGCGCCGTGGACTACGTGGCCAAGCCCTTCGATCACGAGGAACTGCTGGCCACCGTGAGCCAGGCGCTCGAGCAGCACGCACCGCGCCGCGAGACGGCCGAGACCGCACCGCCTGCCACGCAGCCCCAGGTGCCGCAGGACATGATCGGCAACTGTCCGGCGATGCAGGCCGTCTACACCCGCATTCGCAAGACGGCACCGGCGGACGTCACGGTGCTGATCCAGGGCGAATCGGGAACCGGTAAGGAGCTGGTCGCCCGCGCGATCCATCGCCAGAGCCGGCGCGCCCGGGCGCCGCTGATCTGCGTCAACTGCGCGGCGATTCCCGAAACGCTGATCGAGTCCGAGCTGTTCGGCCACGAGAAGGGCGCCTTCACCGGCGCCAGCGCGGCACGCACCGGTCTGGTCGAGGCCGCCGACGGCGGCACGCTGTTCCTCGACGAGATCGGCGAACTGCCGCTCGACGCCCAGGCACGCCTGCTGCGCGTGCTGCAGGAGGGCGAGATCCGCAAGATCGGCTCGGTCGAGACCCGTCACGTCGACGTCCGCCTGATCGCCGCCACCCATCGCGACCTGCATGCGCTGTCGAAGAGCGGCGAGTTCCGTCTCGACCTCTACTATCGCCTCAACGTGATGCAGATCGACCTGCCGCCCCTGCGCGACCGCGAGGACGACATCCTCAAGATCGCCGACGTGTTGCTGCAGTCCGCCTGCCGTCGTCACGACCGCGAGGGACTCAAGCTTTCCCGCGCCGCCCGCCGCGACATCCGCGACTACCCCTGGCCGGGCAATGTTCGCGAGCTGGAGAACGCCCTGGAGCGCGGCGTCATCCTTGCCGAAGGCAACCTCATTCACCCCGACGACCTGGGGCTGAAGCCCTCGCCCATGCCCCGGGCACCGGCGACGCCTCGCAGCAGCCCGGCGGATACCGGCGACGACGGCAAGGCGGTCGCCGAGGAAGACCTCTCCCTGGAAGACTACTTCCAGCACTTCGTGCTCGAGCACCAGGACCAGATGAGCGAGACCGAGCTGGCGCAGAAGCTGGGCATCAGCCGCAAGTGCCTCTGGGAGCGGCGCCAACGCCTCGGCATCCCGCGCAAGAAATCACCCCGCAGCCGCTCGGCCTGACGGCGCCCCTCCCTGGGCATACCCGTTCCCGACGCCCCTGGCGAAAGCCGAATGGTCGCCGGGAACGGCTGCGACCCATGTCGCCCAAGACCATGGTCTAACAGGGATTTTTTCGTGAAAAACGACACCTCGCCTCCGTGCGAGCCGGCGAATCTGCACCACTTGTTACCATCCCACACAGCATTTTCCCCATTACGGGGCGTCAGCGGTAACACCCAGGCCACCCACAACGAACTCCCGACAGCCATGGATTCTTAATACGCTGTTTTTAAAACAAAAAGCGACACGTGGCATGCACGGTGCACTATATCGGGCAAGAAGAACAAAACCCGGATGCCGGCGACGCCAACAACAACAAGAGACGTTCGCGGTAACACACGTTGCAAGAACCCAATAACAAGCCAGGCAACGACATCGATTCCCGAGGGCGAACAACAACAAGCACCCAGGCGAGGAATCCACCGGCCACAACAATCACAACAGGGCCGAGACAATCCGGTAATGTATCGGGACGCGGCGCTCCGTGCACAGGACGAACAACAACAACGCCTGTCCGAGGAGCACCTCCGGCAACAATAACAAGCCGCCGGAGGGAGGCAGACACCCCTGCCGTCGTGGTTGGATTATTGTTTTGAATACGAGGCGGTCACCATCAGGAAGACAACCAACAACAACATCCTGCTTGCCTGATAACTCCGAATTGGTGACTGTGGTGCGTATTCAAGGCGATGCGCCATCACGAAGAAAAATCAACAGCACGGACGCTGTCGGAATGCTTAAGGGGAGGCCACCGGCCTCCCCTTTCTCATGGGCTTTCCTCATGAGCCTTCGACACGCCTGTTTCCACCCCGTTTCGGGCCGCGGCGCGACTTCAATGCTTTGCAAGGCTCCAGCGCTCCGCTACACTGGCTTTTTCGCGAACAGCGAGACACTATCGCGGCATGTTCAAAGGATTTACCCGCTTTCTGCAACGCCCCGGTGAACGATTGAAGACACTCTTCGGCAATCAGGACGGCTCCGGCCAGACCCCCGGGCTTCGCATCATTCCCCGAGAAGATCACCCCGTTTCGCGGCGCCTGTTCAGCGACAACGCGCTCAAGGTGCTCTATCGCCTGCACAATGCCGGCTTCGAGGCCTATCTGGTCGGCGGTTGCCTGCGCGACGCCCTGCTCGGCAAGACGCCCAAGGATTTCGACGTCGCCACCGATGCCACGCCGGAACAGTTGCGTGAACTGTTCCGCAACTCGCGCATCATCGGGCGGCGTTTTCGCATCGTCCACGTACGCTTCGGGCGCGAGATCATCGAGGTCACCACCTTCCGCGGCCGCCCCGGCGACGAGCACGGCGAGCATCTCGCCCACCAGTCCGAAGACGGGCTGCTGCTGCGCGACAACGTCTGGGGCAGCGTCGAGGAAGACGCCATGCGCCGTGACTTCACGGTCAACGCGCTCTACTACAACATCGCCGACTTCTCCCTGCACGATTGGGCCGGCGGCATGGCCGACATCGAAAGCCGCACGCTGCGCCTGATCGGCGAGCCGGAAGTCCGCTACCGTGAGGATCCGGTGCGCATGCTGCGGGCGATTCGCTTCGCCGCCAAGCTGGACTTCAGCCTGGCCGCGGCGACCGAGGCGCCGATCCGCGACATGGCGCCGCTGCTGCTGCAGATCCCCCCGGCACGCCTGTTCGAGGAAGTGCTCAAGCTCTTCCTCTCCGGCCACGCAGTAGCAACCTATCACCTGCTGCGCGAGTACGGCCTGTTCGCCATGCTCTTCCCCGAGGCGGACGAGTCCATCGCCGAGCTCGATTGGGCCGAGCCCCTGATCCTCCAGGCACTGGCCAATACCGACGAGCGCATCCGCCAGGAGCGGCCGGTAACACCGGCCTTCCTGTTCGGCGCCCTGCTCTGGCCCGGCGTGCAGTGGCGCACCGGCCAGCTTCAGGCGGAAGGCATGCCGCCGATTCCCGCCCAGCAGACCGCTGCCCAGCAGGCCGTGTCGCGCCAGATCCAGCACACCTCGATCCCCAAGCGCTTCAGCCTGCCCATGCGCGACATCTGGGACCTGCAGGAACGTCTGCCCCGGCGCCGCGGCAAGCGCGCCTTCCAGACCCTGGAGCATCCGCGCTTCCGTGCCGCGTACGACTTCCTGCTGCTGCGCGAGAGCGCCGGCGAGGTTGCCCCCGGCCTGGGGTACTGGTGGACGGCCTTCCAGGAGGGTGACGAACACGAGCAGCGCCGCCTGCTCGGCAAGGTCGACGCCGACCCGGCCGGCACGCCCGGACCGCGGCGACGCTCGCGCAAGCGCCGCCGTGGGGGGCGCAATCGCCGCTCGACACCCGATCATGACTGAGCAGCCGCGTCTTGCCTATGTCGGCCTGGGCAGCAACCTTGATGACCCCGAGCATCAGGTGCGCCGCGCCCTGGCCGAACTGGACGCCCTGCCGTTGACCCGGTGCGAGGCCGGCTCGCCGCTGTATCGCAGCACGCCGATGGGGCCACAGGATCAGCCGCCCTTCATCAATGCCGTGGCCCGGCTGGCCACCCATCTGTCGCCGCTGGCACTGCTCGACCAACTGCAGGCCCTCGAGCAGCGCCACCGCCGCGTGCGCCGGCGCCACTGGGGACCGCGTACCCTGGACCTGGATCTGCTGCTCTACGGGGATTGCCGGGGCCGCTGGCCACGCCTCACGCTGCCCCACCCGGGGATCACCGAGCGCAACTTCGTGCTGGTCCCGCTGGCCGACATCGCGCCGGATACGTGTATCGGCGACGCCGCGGTGTCACATTTGGCCGACGCCATCGACCGCGACGGGTTGCAGCGCCTGGTGCCACAGCAGTAGAGTTGCAACACGTTTGTTACCATTCCACACTTCAGGCCAGAAGCGGGTAACAGTTACGGTAACATCCTGCCCGCCACGCCCTCGAAACGGACGTTGTCCGACAAGTCGACGAGAAGCCAGTCATGAAAACCGTCACCGTGAGCACGCTGCAGGCAGCCAAGCGCGCCGGCGAGCCGTTCAGCTGTCTGACCGCCTATGACGCCTCATTCGCCGAGGCGGCCAGCCGGGCTGGCGTCGAGGTCCTGCTGGTCGGCGACTCCCTGGGAATGGTCCTGCAGGGCCACACCAGCACTCTGCCGGTCACCCTCGACGATATCGCCTACCACACGCGCTGTGTGGCCCGTACCAAGGGCGCCAGCCTGCTGATGGCCGACCTGCCGTTCATGAGCAACACCTCCACGGAGCGGCTGCTGCAGGACGCCGGTGCCCTGATGCGGGCCGGGGCGGAGATGGTCAAGATCGAGGGCGAAGCGTGGATGGCCGACGGCGTGCGGGAACTGACCCGGCGCGGCGTCCCGGTCTGTGCCCATCTGGGGCTGACACCACAGATGGTCCACCAGCTCGGCGGCTTCAAGGTGCAGGGCCGCGAGGCCGGGCGCGCCGAGCAGCTCATCGCCGACGCCCGCACCCTGGTCGAGGCCGGCGCCTCGGTGGTTCTTGTCGAGTGCGTGCCCGCCGACCTGGGCCGGGCCATGCAGGCCGCCCTCGAGGTGCCGGTGATCGGCATCGGCGCCGGGGCCGGCACCGATGGCCAGATCTTGGTAATGCACGACGTGATCGGCGTGAGCAGCGGCTACATCCCGCGTTTTTCGAAGAACTTCCTGGCCGAGGCCGGCTCGATCCAGGGCGCCTTCCAAGCCTACCATGACGCCGTCAAGGCGCGTCGCTTTCCGGCCGAGGAGCACAGTTTCTAATGCAGACCATTCACGACATCGCCACGCTGCGCCGCATCCTGGGCGAGGCACGCCGTGACGGCCGCCGCATCGGCCTGGCGCCGACCATGGGCAACCTTCACCAAGGGCACCTGGCGCTGGTCGCCGAAGCGCGCCGCCGTGCCGATCTGGTCGTCGCCACCATCTTCGTCAACCCGCTGCAGTTCGGGCCCGGCGAGGACTTCGCCAGCTACCCGCGCACCCTCGATGCGGACCGCGCCGCGCTCGACGGCGCCGGCTGCGACATCCTTTTCGCGCCGGCCGCCGAGACCATCTACCCGCGCGGCACCGAGGCCTCTGCCACCGTACACGTGCCCGAGGTCAGCGAAGGGCTGTGCGGCGCGCGCCGGCCCGGCCACTTCGACGGCGTGTCCACGGTGGTGACCATGCTCTTCAACCTGGTGCAGCCCGACCTGGCCTGCTTCGGCGAGAAGGACTACCAGCAGCTCGCGGTCATCCGCCGGATGGTCGCCGATCTGCACATGCCCATCGAGATCGTCGGCGTGCCCATCGTGCGTGCCGAGGACGGCCTGGCCCTCTCCTCGCGCAACGGCTATCTGAGCGATGAGCAGCGTGCCCGCGCCCCGCGCCTGTACGCCGTGCTCACGGCAACCCGCGAGGCACTCGCCCGGGGCGACGAACCCGACGCGGCACTGCGCGAGGGCCTCGCCCAGCTGACCGAGGCCGGCTTCAAGCCCGACTATCTCGAGCTGCGTCGTGCCGACGACCTGGGGCCGGTGACCGACACCACCCGAGAGGCGGTACTGCTGGCCGCAGCCCACCTGGGGCCGGCCCGCCTGATCGACAACCTTCCGGTAACGCTGCCGCGCTGATCGCGGCTCATCGAGGAACGCCCATGTACACCATCATGCTCAAGGCCAAGCTGCACATGGCCCGGGTCACCCATGCCGTGCTCAACTACGAGGGCTCCTGCGCCATCGATGGCGAGCTGCTCGACATGGCCGGCATCCGCGAGAACGAGCAGATCCAGATCTACAACGTCGAGAACGGCCAGCGCTTCACCACCTATGCCATCCGTGGCGAGGAAGGTTCGCGCATGATCTCCGTGAACGGCGCCGCCGCACACCTGGCGAACGCCGGCGAGCGGGTCATCATCTGCAGCTACGCGCACTACGAGACCTCGGAGCTGGACGATCACAAGCCCTCGATCGTCTACCTGCAGGAAGGCAATGCGATCAGCCACACCAGCAACGCCATTCCCATCCAGTTCGCCTGATTGCCCCGCCCCGCCGCTACCGGCGGGGCCATTTCCCCCTCCCGGCCTGTCCAGCGTCAAACTTCGACAGATTGGCAATTGCCGCAGCGCACAAGCTTCTCCTATGCTGACGGGGCATTTCGCCCTCGATTCAAGGAGTCTCACATGCAAGACGTGGTCATCGTCGCGGCGCGCCGCACCGCCATCGGTACCTTCGGCGGGTCGCTCGCCGGGATCCCCGCCGCCGAACTCGGCGCCAAGGTGATCCAGGACATCCTCGCCACCACCGGCGTCGCCCCCGAGCAGGTCGACGAGGTCCTGCTTGGCCACGTCCTGACCGCCGCCTGCGGCCAGAACCCGGCGCGTCAGGCCTCCATCCTGGGCGGCCTGCCTGACGGCGTGCCGGCAATGACCATCAACAAGGTCTGCGGCTCCGGTCTCAAGGCATTGCATCTGGCCACCCAGGCGATTCGCTGCGGCGACGCCGAGCTGATCCTTGCCGGGGGCCAGGAGAACATGTCCCTCGCCCCTCACGCCCTGCCGCACTCGCGCACCGGCCAGCGCATGGGTGACTGGAAGGCGGTCGACACCATGGTCTACGACGGCCTGTGGGATGCCTTCAACCAGTACCACATGGGCATCACCGCCGAGAATCTCGCCGAGAAGTACGGCATTACCCGCGAGCAGATGGACGAATTCGCCGCCGGCTCTCAGCAGAAGGCCAGCGCCGCCATCGAGGCGGGCCGCTTCGACAGCCAGATCGTTCCCGTCGAGATTCCCCAGCGCAAGGGCGATCCGCTGGTCTTCAAGGCCGACGAAGGCCCGCGCGCGGGGATCACCGCCGAGAAGCTCGGCGCCATGAAGCCCGCCTTCAAGAAGGACGGCAGCGTCACCGCCGGCAATGCCTCGTCGATCAACGACGGTGCCGCCGTGACCATGCTCTGCAGCGAGAGCAAGGCCCGCGAGCTGGGCCTCGAGCCGCTGGCCCGCATCAAGGCCTACGCCAACGCCGCCGTCGATCCGGCGATCATGGGCATCGGCCCGGCCCCGGCGACCCGCCGCTGCCTGGAGAAGGCCGGCTGGACGATCGATGATCTGGACCTGATCGAGGCCAACGAGGCCTTCGCTGCCCAGGCGCTGGCGGTCAACAAGGAGCTCGGCTGGGATCCGTCCAGGATCAACGTCAACGGCGGCGCGATCGCCCTGGGCCATCCGATCGGTGCCTCCGGCTGCCGGATTCTGGTCACGTTGGTCCACGAGATGATCGCTCGCGACGCCAGGAAGGGACTGGCCACGCTGTGTATCGGTGGCGGCCAGGGCGTGGCGCTGGCCATCGAACGCTAACCAATCTTTCCTCCGGGCCAGCATTTGTCGGCCCCGCTCGCGGCGATGTCGTCTCCTCGGCGTCGCCGTGCCGCGCTTGCGCCTCCGGCCCCGCCACGTCACCATGGCGGGATTTACCCCACATCGTGTGAGCCATCATGAGCAAGTTCTGGAGCCCGGACGTTCGCGAGCTGACGCCCTACGTCCCCGGTGAGCAGCCCCGTGAACGACTGATCAAGCTGAACACCAACGAGAACCCCTACCCGCCGGCGCCGGGCGTCGAGCAGGTACTGCGCGACTACCCGGTCGACCACCTGCGCCTCTACCCCGATCCCGATGCGCTGGCATTGCGCGAGGCACTGGCCCACGAGCATGGCGTGGCGGTCGAGCAGGTCTTCGTCGGCAACGGCTCCGACGAAGTGCTGGCCCTGGCCTTCCAGACCTTCTTCCGTCAGCCTCGCCCGCTGCTGATGCCGGGCATCACCTATAGCTTCTACCCGGTCTACTGCCGCCTTTACGATATCGCCTACCGGACCGTGGCACTCGATGACCACTGGCAGGTGCCGCTGGACGCCCTGAGCGGCGACAACGGCGGCGTGATCTTCGCCAATCCCAATGCACCGACCGGCCACGGCCACGCGAAGGAGGCCATCGCCGGCCTGCTGGAGCGCGTCACCGACAGTGTGGTGCTCATCGACGAGGCCTACGTCGACTTCGGTGGGGAAAGCAGCGTGCCGCTGGTGGCGGAGTATCCCAACCTGCTGGTGGTGGGCACCTTCTCCAAGTCGCGCAGCCTGGCCGGGCTGCGGATCGGCTACGCGATCGGCTCGCGGGAGCTGATCGAGGGGCTGGAGCGGGTCAAGAACTCCTTCAACTCCTACCCGCTCGACAGCCTGGCAATCGCCGCCGGTGTCGCCGCGCTGGCCGACCGCGAGCACTTCGACGCCTGTCGCGATAACGTCATCGCCACCCGCGAGCGCACCCGCCGGCGGCTCGTCGATCTGGGCTTCGAGGCCCTGCCCTCGCAGACCAACTTCCTGCTCGCCCGCCACGACGGCCACGATGCCGGAGTGCTGTTCACCGGCCTGCGCGAGCGCGGCATCCTGGTGCGTCACTTCAACAGCGAGGCGTTGCACGACTTCCTGCGCATCTCGATCGGCACCGACGATGAGATGGACAGCCTGATCGAAGCGCTCGAGGCGCTGTGTCGCGGGTAACATCGCTCCGCCACCGGCGATAGCCATGAAAAACGGCCCACCCGCCAAGCGGGTGGGCCGTTTTCGTGATACCGGCGATCAGGCGTGGATCACTCGGCGAGGCTGGCCTCGAAGGCGGCCTTTTCCTCGGCGGTGACTTCCTTGATCGACAGCTTGACGCGGTTGCGGTTGTCGATGTCGAGCACCTTGACCACCACGTCGTCACCCTCGTTGAGGTAGTCGCGGACGCTGTTGACGCGCTCCGGCACGATCTGCGAGATGTGCACCAGACCGTCGGTGCCCGGCATGAAGTTGACGAACGCGCCGAAGTCGGCGATGCGCACCACCTTGCCCTTGTAGAGCTTGCCGATCTCGGCTTCGGCAGTGATGCCCAGCACGGTGTCGATGGCGCGCTTGGCGGCCGCCTTGTCCTCGGCGTAGATGCGCACGGTGCCATCGTCGTCGATGTCGATCGAGGCGCCGGTGTCGTCGCAGATCTGACGGATGGTCGCACCACCCTTGCCGATGACGTCGCGGATCTTGTCCGGGTCGATCTTGATGGTGGCCATGGACGGCGCGTTGGCGGAGACTTCCTCGCGGCTCTGGGCGATCACCTGGTTCATCTCGCCGAGGATGTGCAGCCGCGCCTCATGGGCCTGCTGCAGCGCCTGCTCCATGATCTCCTCGTTGATGCCCTCGATCTTGATGTCCATCTGCAGGGCGGTGACGCCGGAGGCCGAGCCGGCCACCTTGAAGTCCATGTCGCCGAGGTGGTCCTCATCACCCAGGATGTCGGTGAGCACGGCGAACTTGTCGTCGTCCTTGACCAGACCCATGGCGATGCCAGCCACCGGTGCCTTGAGCGGCACGCCGGCGTCCATCAGCGCCAGCGAGGAGCCGCACACCGAGGCCATGGAGCTCGAGCCGTTGGACTCGGTGATCTCGGAGACCACGCGAATGGTGTAGGGGAATTCCTCGTCGCTGGGCAGCATGGCCTGGACACCGCGGCGTGCCAGACGACCATGGCCGATCTCGCGACGCTTGGGTCCACCCATGAAGCCGGCTTCGCCCACGCTGTAGGGTGGGAAGTTGTAGTGCAGCAGGAAACGGTCCTTGCGCTCGCCTTCCAGCGACTCGATCAGCTGGGCATCGCGCAGGGTGCCGAGGGTGGCCACGACCACGGCCTGGGTTTCGCCACGAGTGAAGATCGCCGAGCCGTGGGTCTTGGGCAGGCTGCCGACCTCGATGTTCAGCGAACGCACGGTCTTGTGATCGCGGCCGTCGATGCGCGGCTCGCCGTTGATTACGCGCTGGCGCACGACACGTTTCTCGAGCGCGGCGAAGGCGCCCTTGACCTCGTCGGCGGCAAACTGACCGTCTTCTTCACCGGCCAGCTGCGCCACGGCTTCATCCTTCAGCGCGGACAGCGCATCCTGACGGGCCATCTTGTCGGTGATGCGGTAGGCCTCGCCGACCTTGCTCTCGAAGGCACTCGCGAGCGCGTCCTTCAGAGCGGTATTCTCGGCGGCCGGCTGCCAGTCCCAGCGCGGCTTGCCGGCCTCGGCGGCCAGCTCGTTGATGGCGGAGACGGCGACCTGCATTTCCTGGTGGCCGTAGAGCACGGCGCCCAGCATCTCGTCCTCGAGCAGCTCGCTGGCCTCGGACTCGACCATCAGCACGGCCTTCTCGGTGCCGGCGACGACCATGTTCAGCTCGGAGGTGGCGAGCTCCTCGACGCTCGGGTTGAGGAAGTAGCCGCGCTCCTCGGTGAAGCCAACGCGGGCGGCGCCAATCGGGCCGTTGAACGGCACGCCGGAGACGGCCAGCGCCGCGGAAGTGCCGATCATGGCGGCGATATCCGGGTCCTGGTTACGATCGGCGGAGAGCACCGTGCAGATGACCTGGACTTCGTTCATGAAGCCCTTGGGGAACAGCGGACGAATCGGCCGATCGATCAGCCGCGAGGTGAGGGTCTCCTTCTCGGTGGGACGCCCCTCACGCTTGAAGAAGCCGCCGGGAATCTTGCCGACCGAGTAGGTCTTCTCCTGGTAGTGGACGGACAGCGGGAAGAACGGCTGGGCGGGGTTGACGTCCTTCTTCGCCACCACGGTGCACAGCACCACGGTGTCGTCCATGGTGACCATCACGGCACCGGAGGCCTGGCGGGCGATGCGCCCGGTTTCCAGGGTGACGGTACTGTTACCGTACTGGAATGTCTTTCTGACCGGATTCACAGGGCTTCCTTCAACTTGTCGGTTTCATGTTCGGGCGTTTCTTGACTCGGCGCCCATTTTAGGCGTTCGCGCCGGTGAGGGCTACCGATGCGACCGCTGCCCGGCGTCTGGCGTGCCCGGCAAGCGCCCAAAAAAGAACAAGCAACCCCGGAGGGTTGCTTGTTCCGAAATCATCCGCGGGATGATGGCCGAACTCAGCGGCGCAGCCCCAGACGCTGGATCAGCGACTGATAACGCTCGAAGTCCTTGCGCTTGAGGTAGTCGAGCAGTTTGCGGCGCTGGTTGACCATGCGAATCAGGCCACGACGGGAGTGGTGATCCTGCTTGTTGGTCTTGAAGTGGGACTGAAGGCCGTCGATGTTGGCGGTCAGCAGAGCCACCTGAACTTCGGGGGAACCGGTGTCGTTGTCACCACGGCCGTATTCCTTGACGATTTCGGCCTTCTTTTCAGCGGTCAATGCCATCTGTGTCTCCAGTAAGCAATATGCCTGATGGGGATGAATGTCGGAGACCACGCATATTTGCAGTCTCCCCGTACGCCGCGTGAGCGGCGACGATAGGCGCCACCGGCTTCAGCCGGTGGCCACCAGCCGGCGCGGGGCGACCTCGCCCGGCGCCGTGACCGTGACCAGCCCCAGGAAGGACTCGTCACGATACAGCCTTGCCAGAGCATCGCCGGCCAGGCCGGCGGTGTCCGTGGCGGCACGCTGCCCGTTGAGCAGACGCGCGGCCGTGGCCTCCGCAACGTCCAGACGCGGCAGATGCCGCACCAGCACGTCCATCGGCAACAGGGCCGTGTCGCGGGACTCGAGCGCGTCGAGCGCGACGAAATCCAGCATGTCGTCAGCCGCGAAGGGACCGGATCGCAACCGCCGCAGGGCGGTGATGTGCGCACCACAGCCCAGGGCCCGGCCGATGTCCTCGGCCAGTGTGCGGATATAGGTGCCCTTGCTGCAGGCGACTTCCAGTTCGAAGGCATCGCCCTCGAAGGCAAGGAGGCGCGCATCATACACCCTCACACGGCGCGCTGCACGCTCGACCTGCTTGCCCTCGCGGGCCAGTTCGTAGAGCTTGCGCCCCTCGTGCTTGAGCGCCGAATGCATCGGCGGGATCTGGTCGATCTCGCCGGTGAACTCGGCCAGCACGCGCTGCACGCGCGCCGCATCGATACCCTCGACGGGCCCGCGTTCGACGACGGTGCCCTCGGCGTCCCCGGTGTCGGTGACCACCCCCAGCTGCACCCGAGTTCGGTATGTCTTGTCCGCCTCGAGCAGGTAGGAGGAAAACTTGGTCGCCTCGCCGAAGCACACCGGCAACAGCCCGGTGGCCATCGGATCGAGGGTGCCGGTGTGCCCCGCCTTCTGCGCCTGAAACAGGCGTCGCGCCCGTTGCAGGGCATGATTGCTCGACACGCCACGGGGCTTGTCGAGCAGCAGCACGCCATCGATCGGCAGACCGCGACGCCGACGCGCCATCAGCGGGATTCCTCGTCGTCGGACGCCTCGTCACCACGCCGGACCCGGTCCGATTCCACGGCTTCGTTGATCAGCGACGACAGCTTGTGGCCCCGAGCCACACTCTCGTCGTAGTGGAAGCGCAGCTCGGGCACGTGGCGCAGCTTCACGCGACGGGCGATCTGGCTGCGCAGGAAACCGCCGGCACGCTTGAGCACCGCCAGGTTTTCCTTGATCCGCGCCGGGTCGTCATCGCCCAGCAGGGTGATGTAGACGTCGGCGTAGCCCAGGTCGCGGCTGACGGTCACGCCGCTGACGGTGACCATGCCCAGGCGCGGGTCCTTGACCTCACGCTGGATGAGGACCGCCAGCTCCTGCTGGAGCTGATCGGCCACCCGGTCGGTACGCTGGAACTCGCGCATCCGTGACTTCTCCTCGACGCCTTACAGGGTGCGCTCGACCCTGACCTGGTCGAAGACCTCGATCTTGTCGCCCACCTGGACGTCGTTGTAGTTCTTGACGCCGATACCGCACTCCATACCGTTGCGGACCTCGTTGACGTCATCCTTGTAGCGACGCAGGGATTCCAGATCGCCTTCGTAGATGACCACGTTGTCGCGCAGGACACGGATCTTCTTGTTGCGGTGCACGGTGCCCTCGACGACCATGCAGCCGGCCACCGCGCCGATCTTGGGCGCCTTGAAGACATCGCGAACCTCGGCGACACCGACGATCTCTTCCTTCCACTCCGGCGCCAGCATGCCGCTCATCGCCTGCTTGACCTCGTCGATCAGCTGGTAGATGACGCTGTAGTAGCGCAGGTCGAGACCCTCGCGCTCGATGATCTCGCGCGCGGCGGCGTCGGCACGCACGTTGAAGCCGACCACGATGGCGTCACTGGCCAGCGCCAGGTTGGCATCGGTACCGGTGATGCCGCCGACCCCGGAGGACACCACGGCGACCTGAACCTCGTCGGTGGACAGTTCCTCCAGCGCGCCCTTGATCGCTTCCAGCGAGCCCTGGACGTCGGCCTTGAGAACGATGTTGACCTTGGCCACCTCGTCCTGGCCCATCTGGCTGAACATGTTCTCCAGCTTGGCCTTCTGCTGGCGCGCCAGACGCACCTCGCGGTACTTGCCCTGACGGAAGTTGGCAACCTCGCGGGCCTTCTTCTCGTCGGCCAGGACCATGAAGTCCTCGCCGGCTTCCGGCGTACCGTCCAGGCCCTGGATCTCCACCGGCATGGCCGGGCCGACCTGCTCGACCTGCTTGCCGAGCTCGTTGGTCAGCGCCCGCACGCGGCCGTAGTGCAGCCCGGCCAGGACGATATCGCCCCTTCGCAGGGTGCCGTTCTGGACCAGCACGGTGGCCACCGGACCGCGCCCCTTGTCGAGGCGCGATTCGACCACTACGCCCTTGGCCGGCGCTTCGGGGACGGCCTTGAGTTCGAGCACCTCGGAGACCAGCAGCACGGCCTCCAGCAGGGAGTCGATGCCTTCACCGGTCTTCGCCGAGACGTGGACGAACTGGGTGTCGCCGCCCCACTCCTCGGAGATCACGCCGTGCTGCGACAGCTCGTTCTTGACGCGATCCGGATCGGCGCCCGCCTTGTCGATCTTGTTGACCGCGACCACCAGCGGTACACCGGCGGCCTTGGCGTGTTCGACCGCCTCGATGGTCTGCGGCATCACGCCGTCATCGGCGGCCACCACCAGGATGACCACGTCGGTGGCCTGGGCGCCACGGGCACGCATGGCGGTAAACGCCGCGTGACCCGGGGTATCGAGGAAGGTCACGCCGCCGTGATCGTCCTCGACGTGATAGGCACCGATGTGCTGGGTGATGCCACCGGCCTCGCCGGTCGCCACCTTGGTGCGGCGAATGTAGTCGAGCAGCGAGGTCTTGCCGTGGTCGACGTGACCCATCACCGTGACCACCGGCGCGCGGGTAATCTCCTCGCCTTCGTAGGAGATGCCCTCGAGGACTTCGGTCTCCAGCGCATCGTCCTTGACCAGCTTGGGCTTGTGGCCCATCTCCTCGACGACGATCGCCGCGGTGTCCTGGTCGATGGTCTGGTTGATGGTCACCGCCGCGCCCATGGTGAACATGGCCTTGATGACTTCGTTGGCCTTGATGGCCATCTTGTCGGCCAGATCGGCGACGCTGATCGACTCGGGGATCGAGACCTCGCGGACGATCGGCTGTGTCGGCTTCTGGAAGCCGTGCTTGCCGCCACCGCTGTCGCGACCGCCACGCCGGGTGCCGCGACGTTCGGCACGCTTGACCTTCTTGCCGCCACGCCGGCGCTCGGCACGCTCCTCGCGATCCTCGTCACGGCTGGTCTCACGCCCCTTCTTGCCGCTGGCCTTCTTCTTCTGGCCACGACGGTTTTCGGTGCGCGGTTCCTTGGGCGGCGCCTCGGCGGCCGGGGGTTCTTCGGCCGGCAGCTCCAGCTCGGTGGGAATCGTCTCGGCCGGTTTCGCCGCTTCCTGCTTGGCGGCTTCCTCGGCGGCCTTGGCCGCTTCTTCCGCAGCCCGGGCCTCGGCCTCGCGCTCGGCCTTCTCGCGGGCCTGAGTGGCGTCGGCCATGTCCCCGACCAGCTGACGCGGCCCGTGATCGGCCGGCTCCGGCGCCTGCTCCGGGGCCTCTTCCTCGCGCTTGACGTAGGTCCGCTTCTTGCGCACCGAGACCTCGATGCTCTTGCCGCGACCGTCGCCGGAGCGGATCCGGCTCTTGGTCTTGCGCGTCAGGGTGATGCGATTCTTGGGCCCCTGGCCGCTACCGCCATGACTCTTGGTGAGATGGTCGAGCAGGCGCCGCTTGTCCTCCTCGGACACCGCATCGCCTTCGGCCTTGTGGGGAAGCCCCGCTTCCTTCATCTGCTCCAGCAGGCGGGACGTATCGCGTCCCACCTTGGCTGCAAAGTCTTTAACCGTCATTTCTGCCATTACGACCCTCCTGAGCCCGTGACCTAGTTACTCTTCACTCTCGAACCAGGGCGCACGGGCGGTCATGATCAGTGCCGCGGCGCGCTCTTCGTCCACATCCTCGATGTCCTTGAGGTCATCGATGGACTGTTCGGCAAGGTCCTCCATGGTGACGATGCCACGGCTGGCCAGAATGAAGGCCAGGTGACGGTCCATGCCGTCCATTTCAAGGAGGTCCTCGGCGGGCTGAGCACCGTCCAGCTCCTCCTCGGAGGCGATTGCCAGGTTCAACAGCTCGTCTTTGGCGCGTGCGCGCAACTCTTCCACCAGGTCTTCGTCGAAGTCCTCGATCTCGAGCATTTCCTCGAGCGGCACATAGGCCAGCTCTTCCAGCGACGTGAACCCTTCCTCGACCAGGGTCCTCGCCAGTTCTTCGTCGACCTCGAGGTGATTGATGAAGTACTCGACCAGGGTGTCAACTTCCTGCTCGCGCTTACCCTCGGCCTCTTCCTCCGTCATTACATTGAGCGTCCAGCCGGTCAGCTCGCTGGCCAGACGCACGTTCTGCCCGCTGCGGCCGATGGCCTGAGCGAGATTGTCCTCGGCCACGGCGACGTCCATGGCATGGGCGTCCTCATCGACCAGGATCGATGCCACGTCCGCCGGTGCCATGGCGTTGATCACCAGCTGGGCGGGGTTGTCATCCCAGAGGATGATGTCCACCCGCTCGTTGCGCAGCTCGTTGGAGACCGCCTGGACCCGCGAGCCGCGCATGCCGACACAGGCACCGACCGGATCGATGCGCTTGTCGTTGGTCTTGACCGCGATCTTGGCCCGCGAGCCCGGATCGCGGGCCGCGCCCTTGATCTCGATGAGCTGCTCGGCGATCTCGGGCACCTCGATCTTGAACAGCTCGATGATCAGCTCGGGGCGGGTCCGCGACAGGATCAGCTGCGAGCCGCGCGCCTCAGCGTCGACCTTCCACAGCAACGCGCGCACCCGCTCGTTCATGCGGTAGCGCTCGCCGGGAATCATCTCGCTGCGTGGCAGGAAACCCTCGGCGTTGTCACCGAGGTCGATGATCAGGCCATCGCGTGTCGTCTTCTTGACGATGCCGGCGATCAGCTCGCCCTCGCGCTCGGAATAATGACGCACGATCTCGGCCCGCTCCGCCTCGCGGACCTTCTGCACGATGACCTGCTTGGCGGTCTGTGCCGCGATGCGACCGAAGGCGGCGTTCTCGATGCGCTCCTCGACCACGTCGCCGAGGCCCAGCGGCGGATCGCGCCGCTCGGCGTAGGACAGCTTGATCTCGGCGTCGGGATTCTCGAACTCGTCGTCCTCGACCACCACCCAGCGGCGGAAGGTTTCGTAGTCACCGGTGGCACGATCGATCTGCACCCGTACGTTGACCTCCTGGCCCTCGAAACGCTTGCGCGATGCACTGGCCAGCGCCGCTTCGACCGCACCGAAGATCACGTCGCGGGACACGCCCTTTTCGTTCGAGATCGCGTCAACGACCAGCAGAATCTCTTTGCTCATGCCTTAAGCCTCGCCAGAAAACCAGTCCTCATCCATCGAACTGCGGAACGACCCGCGCCTGCTCGATGCCATCGATAGGAAAGCAGTACTCTTCACCGTCGAGCTGCAGCAACACCTCGTCGTTCTCGACGCCCGCCAGCAGCCCCTTGAACTTGCGCCGCCCCTCGTAGGGCGCACGAAGGCGCAAGGCCACGACATGCCCCCGGTAACGCGTGAACTGGTCCAGCGTGAAAAGGGGACGGTCCATGCCGGGCGAGGACACCTCCAACTGGTACTGGCCGGGAATCGGGTCCTCGACATCGAGCACGCCGCTGACCTGACGGCTGACGGCGGCGCAATCGTCGACGTTGATGCCGTCGGGGCCGTCGATGTAGATGACCAGCCGTGAATGCTTGCCCTGGGAGAGGTATTCGATTCCCCAGAGCTCGAATCCCATGGACGTCACCACCGGCTCGATGAGTGCGTTCAGCGCAGCGTCCTTGATTGCCACAGATGAAGGCTCCTACAGCAGTTGCATCAGGCACCTGACCGGGAGTTAAGAGGAAAGCTAGGTGGCTGATTGGCGTTAGTGTCAACAGAGCGAGCTGCTAACAAAAAGCCCCTTCAAAGGAAGGGGCCTTTCACAAGAAACTTGGTAGCGGGGGCCGGATTTGAACCGACGACCTTCGGGTTATGAGCCCGACGAGCTACCAGACTGCTCCACCCCGCATCATAGGTTGGCGATTATAAGAATCCGCTCACCCTTGGTCAAGGACTCGAGCGCATCGCCACGTCTTGCCAATCGTGCTTCTGAATGGGCCTGACCAGGCCTGTCAGATGGTGCCGAAGGGGGGACTTGAACCCCCACGACCATAAGGTCACTACCCCCTCAAGATAGCGTGTCTACCAATTCCACCACTTCGGCAACAGAGGGCGAACACAGGCTTTCAAGCTTTTCAAGGCTGCCTGCCTTGTGTTCTTGCTCGGGCGGTCGACTTGACGATGAACCACCCGATACAGCACTGCTATCAACGTCTAAGGCGTGGAGATCACTCTCCGGAATCCTCTAGCGTTGGCGCAGTATTATCCTGGCTCTTGCTGCTTTCGTCAAGAGTCGGCGAGGATTTTTGTTGCTCCACGACGGTCGCGTCCGGGATGCCGGCGTCGGGCGCGTTGTCCGCCTGCGAGGACGCCAGGTAGGCCAGGGCCAGCGAGGTGATGAAGAACGCCCCCGCCAGCACCCCGGTCAGCTTGGCCAGGAAGCTGCCGCTGCCGCGGGAGCCGAAGACGGTCTGCGACGCACCGCCGCCGAAGGAGGCGCCGGCCTCGGCACCTTTGCCCTGCTGCAACAGGACGAGGGCGACCAGCGCGATGGCGATCGCCACGTGAATCATGAGAATGGCAACTTGCATGGTTAACCTGCTGACTGACAGATGGCTAGAAAATCGTCGACCTTGAGCGAGGCGCCGCCCACCAGGCCGCCGTCGATATCGGGCTGCGCGAGCAGCTCGGCGGCATTGTCGGCTTTCATGCTGCCGCCGTACAGCACGCGCAACGTTTCGGCCAGCTCGGGCGCATAGGCGGCCAGCCGACGGCGGATGGCGGCATGCACCGCCTGGGCCTGCTCGGGGGTGGCGGTACGCCCGGTACCGATCGCCCACACCGGCTCGTAGGCGATCACCACGCGACGGCGCGACTCGGGAGCCAGGGCATCGAGGACGGCCTCGACCTGCCCCAGGACCACCGCCTCGGTGCGCCCCGCCTCGCGCTGCTCGAGGGTCTCGCCGACGCACAGCACGGGGGTCAGCCCGCCCTCCAGCGCGGCGCGCGTGCGCGCCAGCACATCGGCATCGCCCTCATGATAGAGCGAGCGCCGCTCGGAGTGGCCGACCAGCACGTAGCGTACCCCAAACTCGGCCAGCATGGCGGCGCTGACCTCCCCGGTGTGGGCGCCGGAAGGCTCGGGGTTGAGCGTCTGTGCACCAAGTGCCACCGGCGTTCCCGCCAGCGCCGCCTGAGCCGCGCCGAGGTAGGGAAACGGCGGGATCAGACAGACCTCGACGGACGGCGCGAGAGCCGCTTCGGCAAACGCCTGCCCGAACTGCTCGACCAGCGTCAAGGAGCCATTCATCTTCCAGTTGCCGGCGATCAGCGGCATGCGCATGAGCTAGCTACCCCCTTTCTCGAAGTGGTGCAAGATGGTATAGGAGCCTCCCGGGCAACACAACCAGCGCCGCGTCTCAGGCGATCAACGCCTCGACATCGGCGGCGATGCGCCGTGCCAGGGCGTCGACATCGAAGCGCGGGCGACCCTCCACCATGACGCGAATCAGCGGCTCGGTGCCCGAAGGGCGCAGCAGCACGCGGCCCTCGCCGCCCAGCTCGTCTTCCACAGCCGCCACCGAGTCGGCCAGACGCGGGTGGTCGAGCAGTTCGCGCGCCTCGGCCCCCGGGGTGAGCCGCACGTTGATCAGTGCCTGGGGCGCCTTCTCGAAGCCGTCGAGCAGTGTCGCCAGCGGCGTATTGCGGGTGACCATGATCGCCAGTACCTGCAGGGCGGACACGATGCCGTCGCCGGTGGTCTGCACATGGCCGCAGACGATGTGTCCCGACGACTCGCCGCCCAACTGCCAGCCGTTGGTGACCAGGCGTTCCATCACATAGCGGTCGCCCACCTTCGCCCGCTCGAAGGGAATGCCCATGCCCTCGAGCGCCGCCGCCAGGCCGAAGTTGCTCATCAGCGTGCCGACCACGCCGCCGCCCAGCACGCCGCGCTCGTGGCGATCGCGGGCGATCAGATAGAGGATGTCGTCGCCGTCGATCTCGCGACCGTCGGCGTCGACCAGGATCACCCGGTCGCCGTCGCCGTCGAAGGCGATGCCGAGATCCGCGCCGCGCTCGATGACCGCGGCGCGCAGCGATGCCGGATGGGTCGAACCGACCCGCTGGTTGATGTTGAGCCCGTCCGGGCTCGCGCCCAGCACGCTGACTTCGGCACCCAGCTCGCGGAACACACTGGGCGCGATGTGGTAGGTGGCGCCATGGGCACAGTCGAGCACGATCGATAGACCGTTGAGCGTCAGGCGCTTGGGCACCGTAGACTTGCAGAACTCGATGTAGCGGCCCGGCGCGTCGGGCACCCTCACCGCCTTGCCCAGCCGGTCGGCGGTGACGGTCTCCAGCGGCTTGTCGAGCTCGGCCTCGATCGCGGCCTCCACGTCGTCGGGCAGCTTGGTGCCCTCGCCGGAAAAGAACTTGATGCCGTTGTCCTGGAACGGGTTGTGCGAGGCGGAGATGACGATCCCCGCATCGGCCCGGAAGGTATGGGTCAGATAGGCGATGGCCGGCGTGGGCATCGGCCCGAGCAGCGCGACATCCACGCCGGCGGCGGAGAGCCCGGCCTCCAGCGCCGACTCGAACATGTAGCCGGAGATCCGGGTATCCTTGCCGATCAGCACCTTGGCCTGTTCGTTCGAGCGGCCCAGCACCCGCCCCACGGCCCAGCCCAGCTTGAGCATGAAGTCCGCCGTGATGGGATACTCCCCCACGGTGCCGCGAATCCCGTCGGTCCCGAAATAGCGTCGTGTCATGATTCCGCACCTTCCTGTAGCACGGCCCAGGTCATGTTGATCGCATCCACGGTGGGCCCCACGTCGTGGACACGCACGATTTTCGCGCCGCGCTCGACGGCCAGCGTCGACAGCGCCAGACCGCCGGGCAGGCGCTCCTCCACCGGCCGGTCGAGTACCTTGCCGATCATGCTCTTGCGCGACATCCCGGCCAGGATCGGCAGGCCGAAGCGGTCCAGCTCCGCCATCCGGTTGAGCAGCCGCAGGTTGTGCTCGACCGTCTTGGCGAACCCGAAGCCGGGATCGAGAACCAATCGCTCGCGGCGGATGCCCGCCGCCTCGCAGGCGGCGATACGTGCCTCGAGAAAGCTTGCGACCGCTATCTCTATGGGTTGATCGTAGGCGGCCCGCTGCTGCATGTCACCCGGCTCGCCGAGCATGTGCATCAGACAGATCGGCAGGCCGCTGGCGGCGGCCGCTTCCAGCGCCCCGGGACGCTGCAGGGCACGCACGTCATTGATCAGCCCCGCCCCCGCGTCGGTGACCGCCCGCACCACGGCCGGCGAACTGGTGTCCACCGAGACCAGCGCATCCAGTTCCCGCACCAGCGCCTCGACGATCGGCACCACGCGGTCCAGCTCCTCCTGTTCGCTCACCACGGCGGCACCCGGGCGGGTCGACTCGCCACCGACATCGACGATCGCCGCCCCTTCGGCCAGCATCGCCTCGGCGTGGAACAGGGCATCATCGCGACGCGAGAAGCGCCCGCCGTCGGAAAAGGAATCCGGCGTCACGTTGAGGATCCCCATGACCCGGGGATAGCTGATATCGAGCCGGTGCCGGCCGCACGCCAGCATGGCCGCGGAAGCAGCGTCTTTCATGGCAAGGTCCTTGGCAAAAGCGGTCACTCTAATGAGCCGTCCAGAACGGCGCAAGGCGCCCCGCGGGGCGCCTTGCTGTGCGGCAGGTCAGGGTCAGTGCCCGGCGGGCCCGCCCAACGGGTCGGAGGGGCGTCGGTTCGACGATTCCTCCTCGTCGTCCTCGCCGTCATCGGGATCGGGACGCGGCTCGGCCACGGCGGAACCGCCGCCGGTGCCGTTGTCGTCACCCCAGTCCTTCGGCGGGCGCGGATTGCGACCGGCCATGATGTCCTTGAGCTGGTTGGCGTCGATGGTCTCGTACTGGACCAGCGCCTCGGCCATCATGTCGAGCTTGTCGCGGTTGTCCTCGAGCAGCTGCCGGGCATGGGCGTAGCACTCGTCGATGATGCGGCGCACTTCCTTGTCGATGCGCGAGGTGGTCTCGCCGGACTTGAGCTTGCCGCCGCCCTGGCCGGGGCCGCCGAGGAACTGGTGCGATTCGTCCTCGTCGTACATGATCGGCCCCATCTCCTCGGAGAGGCCCCACTTGGCGACCATGTTATGGGCCAGCTCGGTGGCGCGCTTGATGTCGTTGGAAGCCCCGGTGGTCACACCGTTGGGGCCCAGCGTCATCTCCTCGGCGATACGCCCGCCGAACAGCGAACAGATCTGGCTGATGATCTGCTGCCGGGAGAAGCTGTAGCGATCCTCCTCGGGCAGGAACATGGTCACGCCCAGGGCGCGCCCGCGCGGAATGATGGTGACCTTGTAGACCGGGTCGTGCTCGGGCATCAGCAGCCCGATGATCGCGTGGCCGGACTCGTGATAGGCGGTGTTGAGCTTCTCCTTCTCGGTCATCACCATCGAGCGGCGCTCGGCGCCCATCATGATCTTGTCCTTGGCCATCTCCAGCTCTTCCATGCCCACCAGGCGACGATTGCGCCGTGCGGCGAACAGGGCCGCCTCGTTGACCAGGTTGGCCAGGTCGGCACCGGAGAAGCCGGGCGTACCACGGGCGATCAGGCTGGCCTTGACGTCCTCGCCCAGCGGCACCTTGCGCAGGTGCACGCCGAGAATGTGCTCGCGGCCGCGGATGTCGGGCAGCGGCACGGTCACCTGACGGTCGAAGCGGCCCGGGCGCAGCAGCGCCGGGTCGAGCACGTCCGGACGGTTGGTGGCGGCGATGACGATGATGCCGTCATTGGCCTCGAAGCCGTCCATCTCGACCAGCAGCTGGTTCAGGGTCTGCTCGCGCTCGTCGTGACCGCCGCCCATGCCGGAGCCGCGATGGCGGCCGACGGCGTCGATCTCGTCGATGAAGATGATGCACGGCGCCTGCTTCTTGGCCTGCTCGAACATGTCACGCACGCGCGAGGCACCCACGCCGACGAACATCTCCACGAAGTCGGAACCGGAGATGGTGAAGAACGGCACCTTGGCCTCGCCGGCGATCGCCTTGGCGAGCAGCGTCTTGCCGGTCCCCGGCGGGCCGACCATCAGCACGCCACGCGGAATCTGGCCGCCCAGGCGCTGGAACTTCGAGGGATCCTTGAGGAAGTCGACCAGTTCCTCGACCTCCTCCTTGGCCTCGTCGCAGCCGGCAACATCGGCGAAGGTGGTCTTCACCTGATCCTGGGTCAGCAGCTTGGCCTTGGACTTGCCGAAGCTCATCGGCCCGCCCTTGCCGCCACCGCCGCCCTGCATCTGGCGCATGAAGAACAGGAAGATGGCGAGAATGATCAGGATCGGGAAGCTGGCGATCAGCAGCCGGGTCCACAGGCTCTGTTCCTCCGGCTTCTTGCCGGTGACGCTGACGTCGTGCGCCAGCAGGTCATCCATCAGCTTGGGGTCCTGGGCCGCCGGACGAACCGTCTGGAAGTTCGAGCCGTCCTCGCGCTCGCCGGTAATGGTGTAGCCGTCGATGGTCACCGAACGGACCTGACCGTTCTGCACCTGCTGGACGAACTGCGAGTAGTTCATCGTCTGCGGTGACGTATCGACACTGAAATTGTTGAACACCGTCAGCAGTACCGCCGCGATGATCAACCACAGGATCAGGTTCTTCGCCATGTCGTTCAAGGGAATACCCTCATTGCATCAATCTGTCTGCCAAGCGCGCCCATGCCGTTGACACTACACCAGAGGTGGGGGTGGTCAACCACGGTTGCAAGCTCAGCCCTTGAATCCGTCCGCCAGCAGGTACACTTCCCGCGAGCGGTTTCGCGAGGCGCCCGGCTTGCGGGTCATCACCCGCGTGAAGCTGTCGCGCAGCGCCTTCAGATAGTCGTCGAACCCTTCGCCCTGAAACACCTTGGTCAACAGGCGCCCGCCGGGCTTCAGGGTCTGCCGGGCCAGGTCGAGCGCCAGCTCCACCAGGTACATCGCCTTGGGTTGATCGATGGCGGCCATGCCACTCATGTTGGGCGCCATGTCGGAAATGATCAAATCCACCGGGCGCTCACCGAGCTGCGCCAAGATCGCCTCGAGCACTTCATCCTCGGTGAAATCACCCTGGATGAACTCGACGCCGGCCAGGGCGTCCATCTCGAGGATGTCGGAGGCGATCACCAGGCCGTTCGGTTCGACCCGCTCGGCCGCCACCTGGCTCCAGCCGCCCGGGGCCGCACCCAGGTCGATCACCGTCATGCCGGGCTTGAAAAGCTGGTCCTTCTCGTCGAGCTCGAGCAGCTTGTAGCTGGCCCGCGAGCGATAGCCGTCCTGCCACGAGCGTTTGACGTATGGATCGTCGAAATGTTCTTTGAGCCAGCCGGCACTGCTCTTGCTGCCGGCGGCGGACTTGCTGGAAGCGTTTCGAGCCACGCGATCACCTAACGGGGGTTCGCCCGACGGGCAAAGCCATGGGGGTCACAGAAAACGGAAATCTGACGGGTGTCGTGCGGGAATCTGGCGGGAGGCAATCCGGCCCGAGCGCTTTGCAACGCTCGGCTTTCGCCGTACCATGGCGCGCTCAGTGGTCGCGACCCGGATCGGAGTCCCTCACGACCGTCGTCGACCGAACTTGCCGCTCCCCACGCACGCCAACCGGAACGATCACCATACCATGAGCTTGTCACAGGCACAAAAGAAAGCATTGCGCAGCATTGGCCATCATCTGTCGCCCATCGTGACGGTTTCCGACAACGGTCTCACCGATGGAGTGCTGGCCGAACTCGAGCGCGCGCTCAGCGACCACGAACTGGTCAAGATCAAGATCGCCGTCGGCGAGCGCGACACCCGCCGGGCCGTCGCCGAACAGCTCTGCGCCGACAGCCGCGCCGAGCTGGTCCAGACCATCGGCAAGGTCGCCCTGCTCTACCGCAAGAACCCCAGAGCCAACCCCAAATTGTCCAACATCGCCCGCTTCGAGAATCATCACGGCCGGCACTGACGCGCTTCGCGCGAGCCGCAAGCAGCCAGTCAAACCGAAACACCCCCGAGGCAGGACCTCGGGGGTGTTTTTCTTACAGCTCAAAGCTTATGGCTTACAGCTGCCCGAAGGGCTAGATATGCTCGACGCTCGAGATCTCGTACTCGACGTCGCCACCCGGGGTACGCACTGCCACCACGTCGCCCTCTTCCTTGCCGATCAGCGCCCGGGCGATCGGCGAGGTCACCGAGATCTTGCCGGCCTTGATGTCGGCCTCGTCCTCGCCGACGATCCGGTAGCGCACCTCGTCATCGGTCTCCAGGTTGAGCAGCTCGACGGTCACGCCGAAGATCACCTTGCCGGTCCGGGGCATCTTGGTGACGTCGATCACCTGTGCCGTGGACAGCTTGGCCTCGATCTCCTGGATGCGCCCCTCGATGAAACCCTGCTGCTCGCGGGCGGCGTGATATTCGGCGTTCTCCTTGAGATCGCCGTGCTCGCGCGCCTCGGCGATGGCATTGATCACCTTCGGCCGCTCCACGCTCTTGAGCTGATTGAGTTCTTCCCGCAGGCGCGCCTCTCCGGCGACGGTCATCGGGACCTTGTTCATGTGCTTGCTCCTGCATGCAGTTCCTGAAGCCGCCGCACGGTAATCTGATTACCGTACTCGAGTGCCATGCAAACGGCCCGGGCCCCCGCCAGCGTCGTGGCATAGGGGACCTTGTGGGCGAGTGCGGTGCGGCGGATTACGGAAGAATCGTTGATCGCCTGACGACCTTCGGTCGTATTGACGATATAGGCCACGTCATCGTTCTTGATCAGGTCGACGATGTGCGGGCGCCCCTCGAAGACCTTGTTGACGGCCTTCACCGGCAGGCCGGCGGCCTCGAGTGCCTGGGCGGTACCGCGGGTGGCGATCAGATCAAAGCCCAATGCTAGCAGAGATTGCGCAACCTCGATAACGCCGGCCTTGTCCGGGTCGCGGACCGACAGGAAGGCCTGGCGCTCGCCGGTGAGAGGCGGAATCGCTTCGCCGGCACCCAGCTGCGCCTTGTAGAAGGCCTCGGCGAAGGTCGCGCCGCTGCCCATCACCTCGCCGGTAGACTTCATCTCCGGCGAGAGGATCGGGTCGACACTGGGGAACTTGTTGAACGGGAAGACCGCTTCCTTGACGCTGTAGTAGCCGGGAATCACCTCGGCGGTGAAGCCCTGCGCCTCGAGTGTCTGGCCGGCCATGCAGCGGGCGGCGATCTGTGCCAGCGAGGTGCCGATGCACTTGGAGACGAACGGCACGGTGCGCGAGGCGCGCGGGTTGACCTCGATGACGTAGATCTCGCCATCCTGCCAGGCCAGCTGGACGTTCATCAGCCCCACCACGTTGAGCTCGACGGCCATCTTCTTGACCTGCTCGCGCATCTCGTCCTGCACCTCAGCGGGCAGCGAATAGGGCGGCAGCGAGCAGGCCGAGTCGCCGGAGTGCACGCCGGCCTGCTCGATGTGCTGCATGATGCCGCCGATCACCACCTGCTTGCCGTCGGAGACGGCATCGATGTCGATCTCGATGGCGGCATTCAGGAAGTGGTCGAGCAGCACCGGCGAGTCGTTGGAGACCTTGACCGCGTGGGTCATGTAGTTCTCCAGCTCGTCGGCGGAGTAGACGATCTCCATCGCCCGGCCGCCCAGCACGTAGCTCGGCCGCACCACCAGCGGGTAGCCGATCTTCTCGGCCTTGGCGAAGGCGTCCTCGAAGCTGCGCGCCGTGGCGTTGGGCGGCTGCTTGAGGCGCAGCTTGTCGATCATCTGCTGGAAGCGCTCACGATCCTCGGCGCGGTCGATGGCATCTGGCGCGGTACCGATGATCGGCACCCCGGCGGCCTCGAGCTCGCGCGCCAGCTTGAGCGGCGTCTGGCCGCCGAACTGCACGATCACCCCGACCGGCTGCTCCTTGTCGGCGATCTCCAGCACGTCCTCGAGAGTCACCGGCTCGAAGTAGAGGCGATCCGAGGTGTCATAGTCGGTGGAGACGGTCTCCGGGTTGCAGTTGACCATGATGGTTTCATAGCCGTCCTCGCGCATGGCGAGCGCGGCATGCACGCAGCAGTAGTCGAACTCGATGCCCTGGCCGATGCGGTTGGGCCCGCCGCCGAGCACCATGATCTTCTGGCGATCGCTGGGCGCGGCCTCGCACTCCTCCTCGTAGGTGGAGTACATGTAGGCGGTATGCGAGGCGAACTCCGCCGCGCAGGTGTCCACGCGCTTGTAGACTGGGCGAATACCGGCCTTCTGGCGCGCCTTGCGGAACTCCTTCTCGGAGACGCCGAGCAGCCGCGACAGGCGTGCATCGCTGAAGCCCTTGCGCTTGAGACGGAACAGCGCGTTCTTGTCGAGCTCGGCCAGCGAGCGCTCGGCGAGATCCTGCTCGGTGCGGACCAGATCCTCGAGCTGGACCAGGAACCAGCGGTCGATGTTGGTCAGCGCGAAGACCTCGTCGATGCTCATGCCGGCACGCATGGCATCGGCGATGAAGAAGATGCGATCGGCACCGGCGGCCTGCAGCTCGCCCTTGATCAGCGCCAGGTTTTCGTCGCTGAACTCGGTGACCTTGGGATCGAGACCGTCATTGCCGGTCTCCATGCCACGCAGCGCCTTCTGCAGCGACTCCTGGAAGGTGCGGCCGATCGCCATCACCTCGCCCACCGACTTCATCTGCGTGGTCAGCCGATCGTTCGCCATCGGGAACTTCTCGAAGGTGAAGCGCGGGATCTTGGTGACCACGTAATCGATGGCCGGCTCGAAGGACGCCGGGGTCTTGCCGCCGGTGATGTCGTTCTGCAGCTCGTCCAGGGTATAGCCCACGGCCAGCTTGGCGGCGATCTTGGCGATCGGGAAGCCGGTGGCCTTGGAGGCCAGCGCCGAGGAGCGCGACACCCGCGGGTTCATCTCGATGACCACCATGCGCCCGGTCTGCGGGTCGACCCCGAACTGCACGTTGGAACCGCCGGTCTCGACGCCGATCTCGCGCAGCACCGCCAGCGAGGCGTCGCGCATGATCTGGTATTCCTTGTCGGTCAGCGTCTGCGCCGGGGCCACGGTGATCGAGTCGCCGGTATGGATGCCCATCGGGTCGAAGTTCTCGATGGCACACACGATGATGCAGTTGTCGTTCCTGTCGCGAACGACCTCCATCTCGTATTCCTTCCACCCCAGCAGCGACTCGTCGATCAGCAGTTCGTGGTTGTTGGAGAGCTCGAAGCCGCGGGTGCAGATCTCCTCGAACTCCTCCTTGTTGTAGGCCACGCCGCCGCCGGAGCCGCCCATGGTGTAGGAGGGCCGGATGATCACCGGGAAGCCCAGCTCGGCCTGGATCTCCCAGGCCTCGTCCATGCGGTGGGCGACCTTGGCCTTCGGGCATTCGAGGCCGATGTTGCGCATCGCCTTGTCGAACAGGTCGCGATCTTCGGCCTTGTTGATGGCGTCGGCATTGGCGCCGATCATCTCCACGCCGTGTTTCGCCAGCACGCCGTGCTTGTCGAGGTCCAGCGCGCAGTTGAGTGCGGTCTGGCCGCCCATGGTGGGCAGCAGCGCGTCCGGACGCTCCTTCTCGATGATCTTCTCGACGGCCTGCCAGGTGATCGGCTCGATGTAGGTGGCGTCGGCCATCACCGGGTCGGTCATGATGGTGGCCGGGTTGGAGTTGACCAGGATGACCCGGTAGCCCTCCTCGCGCAGCGCCTTGCAGGCCTGGGCGCCGGAGTAGTCGAATTCACACGCCTGGCCGATGACGATGGGGCCGGCGCCGATAATCAGGATGCTCTGGATGTCGGTACGTTTTGGCATGGTGCTTCCCGCAAATAAGGTGACGGACGAGGGGCGACGATCGGACGGTTAGCGCTGGGCCTTCATCATCTCGATAAAGCGGTCGAACAGCGGCGCGACGTCACGCGGCCCCGGGCTCGCCTCCGGATGGCCCTGGAAGCTGAAGGCCGGACGGTCGGTGCGCTCGATGCCCTGCAGGGTGCCGTCGAACAGCGAACGGTGCGTGGCCCGCAGCGTCGCCGGCAGGCTGGTCTCGTCGACCGCGAAGCCGTGGTTCTGGCTGGTGATCATCACGTGGCTGGTGTCGAGGTCCTGTACCGGGTGGTTGGCACCGTGGTGGCCGTGATTCATCTTCACGGTCGTAGCTCCGGAAGCCAGCGCCAGCAGCTGGTGGCCCAGGCAGATGCCGAACAGCGGCACGCCGCTTTCCAGCAGCTCACGGATCGCCGTGATCGCGTAGTCGCAGGGCTCCGGGTCGCCGGGGCCGTTGGACAGGAAGATGCCGTCCGGATTGAGCGCCATCACCTCGCTGGCCGGCGTCTGGGCGGGCACCACCGTCAGGCGGCAGCCGCGGGAGGCCAGCATGCGCAGGATATTGCGCTTCACGCCGTAATCGTAGGCGACCACGTGGAAGGGGCGCTCGCCCGCCGCGGCGTCGGCATAGCCGGCACCCAGCGCCCACTCGCCCTCGCTCCACTCGTAGGGCGACTGGCAGGACACCACCTTGGCCAGGTCCATGCCCTTCAGGCCCGGAAAGTCGCGCGCCACGGCCAGGGCGCGCTCGGCGGCGTCGTCACCCTCGGCCTCGGCGCCGGCGTGAATCGCCCCGTTCAGCGAGCCCTTGTCGCGCAGGATGCGGGTCAGGCGACGCGTGTCGATATCGGCGATGCCGAGAATGTTCTGGGAACGCAGGTAGTCGTCGAGCGTCTGCTGATTGCGGAAGCTGCTGGCCAGCAGCGGCAGATCGCGGATCACCAGGCCCGCCGCGGCGATCCGGCCGGACTCCACGTCTTCCGCGTTGGTGCCGGTATTGCCGATATGGGGGTAGGTGAGCGTGACGATCTGTCGGGTGTAGGAGGGGTCGGTGAGGATTTCCTGATAGCCGGTCATGGCCGTGTTGAACACCACCTCGCCGCTGGTCTGTCCATCGGCGCCGATGGCGCTACCCTGAAACACGCTGCCATCTTCCAAGGCCAGTATCGCGGGTCTGTTCAACGCAACGTCCTCCATTGCTTGTCGTGGATCGTGGTGCCTGCCCAGCCGTTCCGCCACGCGGGCTGCCGTTCGAGAGGGTCAATCAGGACGGGGTGGGACAGGGCGCGCAGCCGGCCGATCTCGACACGCAGGTCGTAAAAAAGCGGGACGAAACCCGGTAAAGACGGTTTCATCCCGCTTGTTGTCATCGATTCGGCATATGTGGCCTTGCTGATCGCCTTCACCCGGCCAAATTGACTGGATTTTACGCGATTTTTGCCGCCCGGGCTACCCCCGGCGGCGATACGATCCAGCGGGTCAGACCGACCCGGCCAGCCCCAGCACGTCCTGCATGTCGTAGCGGCCCGCGTCGCGCCCGGCGACCCAGCGCGCAGCCCGTACCGCCCCCCTGGCGAAGGTCATGCGGCTCGAGGCCTTGTGGGTGATCTCGATGCGCTCGCCCTCGGTGGCGAACATCACGGTGTGCTCGCCGACGATGTCGCCGGCGCGCACCGTGGCGAAGCCGATCTCCGTGTCGCTGCGCGGTCCGCACTGCCCTTCGCGGGCGAACACGCCATGCTCCTTGAGATTGCGTCCCAAGGCATCGGCGACCACCTCGCCCATCTTCAGCGCGGTGCCGGAGGGCGCATCGACCTTGTGGCGATGGTGTGCCTCGATCACCTCGATGTCGTAGCCTTCGTCGCCCAGTGCCCGGGCGGCGGTGGCCAGCAGGTTCAGCGTCAGGTTGACCCCGACGCTCATGTTGGGGGCGAAGACCATCGGCACCCGGTCACGATAGCCATCGAGCTCGGCCAGCTGGGCGTCGTCGAGGCCGGTGGTGCCGATGACGATGCGCTTGCCGTGCTCGGCGCAGAACGCCAGGTTGGCCAGGGTCGTCGACGGGTTGGTGAAGTCGATCAGCACGTCGAAGTCATCGACGACGGCGATCAGGTCGTCGCTGGCGCTCACGCCCGACCGGCCGACGCCTGCCAACTCGCCGAGATCGGCACCGGCCAGCGAACTGCCCGCCGCCACGATGCCGGCGGTCAGTTCGGCAGCCTCATCCTGATGCACGGCCGAAACCAGCGTGCGCCCCATGCGACCGGCGGGGCCCATGACGGCGATACGAACGGGGGTGCGGGACATGCAGACTCCTTGCGCGACGTGATTGGTGACGGTGCCGCCCAGTATATCAACGCCGACCGGCAGCGTCTGTCGCCACCGAGGCGCGCCGGGCCCGGGCATCCCGGCGTAGCAGCGCGGCGATGGCGACGAGCACCAGCAGGCTGCCGGGCAGCCATTCCCGACCCATGGCGCCGGGCTGACGCACGAACAGCACCAGCATCGACACGAAGGGCACCAGATAGCCGTAGGCGGTCACTGCCCCCGGCGTCAGTACCGCCGTCGCGCGCTGCTGCAGCCAGAAGGTCAGCGCACTGGAGAACAGCCCCAGATAGATCAGTATCGCCGCGTCCATGGCGCCGAGCGACGCCAGCGCCGGGGCCCCGCCGCGCAACAGCCCGACCAGACCGATCAGTCCGCCGCCCAGCAGCAGGCTCCAGAAGGTCCGCACACCTGCCGACGCGGCCAGCCAGCCCTTCTCGAGCCCCCATTTGCTGAGTACCGGATACAGCGCCGAAGCTACACAGCCGAGGAAGAACACCGCCTCCCCCGTGCCGAACGCCACCCCGCGCCAGCTGCCGCCCGCCTCGGCCCAGGCCAGACCCAGCGCCCCCAGGGCACCGACGACGAGAATCGCCGGCAGCCGCCAGGCGAGGCGCTCGACGCGCCACGCCAGACCCAGCAGATAGGCCAGCAGCGGCACACTGACGAACAGCGTGGCCATCGACACCGCCGTGATGCGATGCGCCGCCCAGAACATCGCCCCGAAGAAGCCGGTCAGGCACAGCCCCATGGCGGCGTAGAGCCACGCCCCGGCCCGCGACGGTCGCAGCGCCGACTGCCCCCGGACCAGCGGCCAGATCCCCAGTGCGGCGATGCAGAAGCGAATGGCGGTCAGCAACAGCGGCGGCAGGCCGGGCGTCAGCAGCCCCACCACCGGGAACGACAGCCCCACCAGCCCGGCCCAGAGCAGCAGGCCGGCGTGGGCCCGCGCCACGTCACGACTCGTCGTCATCGGCGCCCTCCTCCACATGAACAACTGACATATAGCTAATATACTGCCGTGACAGGCTGGGTCGGCGTCATGACGGTCCCAGCGAAACACGGGGACACAAGAGGATGGCAGATGGACTCCAGGCTTGAATGCTTGTCACGGCTGAAGGTGGACCACAGTACCGGGAGCCCGGCACCGCACCAGCCATGCCTTCTGCTGGCGATCATCTGCGAGATCCAGGCGGGACATATCACCTCGCCGCGAATCCCGATCGACACGCGCCTGATCGCTCGCTATCACGATATTTTCGAAACCGTGACTGAAGAGCGCCATCGAGCGCGACCCTGGATGCCGATGTGGGCACTGAAAAACCGGGAAGGCCCCTCCGGCAAGCTCTGGCACCCCGAGTATGCCCCGTCCATACAAGGGATAGCGGATCAGATGGGGCAGCCCAAGTCGCTGAGCCAGCTTAACGAGCGATTCACCTCGGCCCGGCTCGACAGCGAGCTATTCAATGCCTTGCAGAACGCCGATCTGGCCGGACAAGCCTGCGCGCTACTGACCCACCGTTATCTCGCCACTGACGATCACGCCAGGAAACGCCTCGAGGAATATCTCGAGACGACGCTGGCCAGTGGCGACTATCAGCGACATCCGGAGCGACTCGCTTCTGACGTCAAGGAGGCTGACTCGCGCTATGCGCGCTCAGCGGCGTTTCGAGATCTGGTACTGGAAGCCTACGACTATCGCTGCGCGGCGAGTCGGTTGCGCTATATCACACCCGACTATCGCTATCTGGTCGAAGCCGCACATCTGATTCCCTTCTCTGTCAGTCAGGATGATCGCCCGTCCAATGGCATCGCGTTGACACCCAACCTGCACTGGGCCATGGACAATCATCTCATCGCGCCAGGCCCCGACGGATGCTGGCACGTCAGCCCCACCGTGGACACTCTGGTATCCGACAATCAGTGGCTCTGCGACCTGAACGGCAAGCCTCTGGTACTGCCACGGACCTCGCGCTGGCATCCCGATACCGAGGCATTGACCTGGCGGCTGGATCACCTGCGGCGATGACGGCATGACAAAACGCACCGGGCCCCGGCATCGCCTGATACCGGGGCCCGGCTTTTCAACGGGAGACCGCCTTACGGCTTCATGTCCTCGAAGAACTTCTTCACGCCGTCGAAGAAGCTCGACTTCTTCGGCGAGTGGTGGCTCTTGCTGCCGTCGAGGCTCTCCTACTGGCGCAGCAGCTCCTTCTGCTCCTCGCCGAGGTTGACCGGCGTCTCCAGCACGACCTTGCACAGCAGGTCGCCGGCGGGGCCGCCGCGGACCGGCTTGACGCCCTTGCCGCGCAACCGGAACAGCTTGCCGGTCTGGGTCTCGGGCGGAATCTTCAGCTTGACCCGGCCGTCGAGGGTCGGCACCTCGAGCTCGCCGCCCAGGGCGGCGTCGACGAAGTTGATCGGCACCTCGCACTGCAGGTGGCGGCCGTCACGCTCGAAGATCGGGTGCGGCTTGATCGCCACCTGGACGTAGAGGTCGCCTTCCGGGCCGCCGTTGGCGCCGGCCTCGCCCTCGCTGTTGAGGCGAATGCGATCGCCGGTATCGACGCCGGCGGGAATCTTCACCGACAGCGTACGGGTCTCGCGCACCCGGCCCTCGCCGTGGCACTCGCGACACGGCACCTTGATGGTCTGGCCGGCGCCGTGACAGGTCGGACAGGTCTGCTGCACGGCGAAGAAGCCCTGCTGCATGCGCACCTGGCCCATGCCGTGACAGGTCGGGCAGGTTTCCTTGGTGGAACCCGGCTCGGCACCGGTGGCGTCGCAGTGCCCGCAAGCCACATGCCGCGGCACGCGGATGTCGACGGTGGTGCCGGCGACGGCATCCTCGAGATCGAGCTCGAGGTTGTAGCGCAGGTCGGCACCGCGCTGCGGGGCGTTGGGGTTGCGCCGCCCGCCGCCGCCGAAGATGTCGCCGAACACATCGCCGAAGATGTCGCTGAAGCCGCCGGCACCGGCACCGCCGAAGCCGCCGCCACCGAAGCCGCCCGCCTGGCCGTCGACACCGGCATGGCCGAACTGATCGTAGGCCGCGCGCTTCTCGTCGTCGGTCAGGACCTCGTAGGCCTCGGAGACCTCGCGGAACTTCTCGGCCGCGGTATCGTCATCCGGATTGCGGTCCGGATGGTATTTCTGGGCGAGCCGTCGGTAGGCTTTCTTGATCTCTTTCTGATCAGCCCCGCGCTCGACGCCCAGCACTTCGTAATAGTCACGCTTGGACATGGATCTTGTCCGCCTCCGTGTCGGGCCACGGAAACAGCGACGCGGGAGTCATGCCCCCGCGCCGCCGGTTTCCCGTGGGATCAGACGTGGTTACTGCTTCTTCTGGTCGTCGTTGACTTCCTCGTACTCGGCGTCGACCACGTCGTCCTCGGTCTTCTTGGCACCGCCGTCGGCCTGCTCGGCACCGCCCTGCTGGGCGGCCTCGCCCTGCTCGGCGTACATCTTCTGGGCCAAACCGCCGGAGGCTTCGGTCAGCGCGTCCAGCTTGGCCTGGATCTCCTGCTGGTCATCGCCCTTGACCGCTTCCTCGAGCTCGCTGATCGCGGTTTCGATCTTCTGCTTCTCGTCGTCGGTAGCCTTGTCGCCGGCTTCGCTGAGCGTCTTGCGCGCGGCGTGGATCATGCCGTCGGCCTGGTTGCGCAGCTGGACCAGTTCCTCGAACTTCTTGTCCTCGGCGGCATGCGCCTCGGCGTCCTGGACCATCTGCTCGATCTCTTCCTCGGACAGGCCGCTGGAGGCCTTGATGACGATCGACTGTTCCTTACCGGTCGCCTTGTCCTTGGCGGAAACGTTGAGGATGCCGTTGGCGTCCAGGTCGAAGGCGACCTCGATCTGCGGCACGCCGCGCGGCGCCGGCGGAATGTCGGCCAGGTCGAAGCGGCCCAGCGACTTGTTCTGACCGGCCTGCTTGCGCTCGCCCTGCAGCACGTGGATGGTCACGGCCGTCTGGTTGTCATCCGCGGTCGAGAAGGTCTGGGTCTTCTTGGTCGGGATGGTGGTGTTCTTCTCGATCAGCGGGGTCATCACGCCGCCCAGCGTCTCGATGCCCAGCGTCAGAGGGGTGACGTCGAGCAGCAGCACGTCCTTGACGTCGCCGCCGAGCACGCCGCCCTGAATCGCCGCACCGATGGCCACGGCTTCATCCGGGTTGACGTCCTTGCGAGCGTCCTTGCCGAAGAATTCGGCGACCTTGGTCTGCACCAGCGGCATGCGGGTCTGACCGCCGACCAGGATGACGTCGTCGATCTCGCTGTTGGACAGCCCGGCGTCGGCCAGGGCGGTCTTGCACGGCCCCAGCGACTGCATCACCAGTTCCTCGACCAGCGACTCGAGCTTGGCCCGGGTGATCTTGACGTTGAGGTGCTTGGGCCCGGTGTTGTCGGCCGTGATGTACGGCAGGTTGACCTCGGTCTGCTGCGCGGCGGACAGCTCGATCTTGGCCTTCTCGGCGGCTTCCTTGAGACGCTGCATGGCGAGGTTGTCGCCGGACAGGTCGATGCCGCTGTCGGCCTTGAACTGGTCGACCAGGTAGTTGATCAGCTTGAGGTCGAAGTCCTCGCCGCCCAGGAAGGTGTCGCCGTTGGTGGCCAGCACCTCGAACTGGGTCTCGCCGTCGACGTCGGCCACCTCGATGATCGAGATGTCGAACGTGCCGCCACCCAGGTCATAGACCGCGATGGTCTTGTCGCCGCGCGACTTGTCCATGCCGTAGGCCAGCGCGGCCGCGGTCGGCTCGTTGATGATGCGCTTGACCTCGAGACCGGCGATGCGGCCGGCGTCCTTGGTGGCCTGACGCTGGGAATCGTTGAAGTAGGCCGGCACGGTGATCACCGCTTCGGTCACGTCCTCACCGAGGTAATCCTCGGCGGTCTTCTTCATCTTCTTCAGCACCTCGGCGCTGACCTGCGGCGGAGCCAGCTTCTTGCCCTTCACCTCGACCCAGGCGTCGCCGTTGTCGGCCTCGGCGATCTTGTAGGGCACCATCTTGATGTCCTTCTGGACCACGTCGTCCTGGAAGCGACGGCCGATCAGGCGCTTGATGGCGTAAAGCGTGTTGCTCGGGTTGGTCACCGCCTGGCGCTTGGCGGCCTGGCCGACCAGCGTCTCGCCGTCATCGGTGTAGGCGATGATCGACGGCGTGGTGCGTGCGCCTTCGGCGTTCTCGATGACCTTCGGCTTGTCGCCGTCGAGCACGGCTACGCAGGAGTTGGTCGTCCCCAGGTCAATACCAATGATGCGTCCCATATAAACACCTCGAAGAATCGTTGCTTGCTGTTCGGAGCGGCTGTGCCGCGTCTTTGTCGTCTATGTGGGGGCTCGGCGGCGCCTTTCAAGGGCCGGCCCGTCGGTTCAGCCCGCGGCCTGGCTGACCACCACCATGGCCGGGCGAACCAGGCGGCCGTTGAGCAGGTAGCCCTTCTGCATGACGTCGATCACGGTATTGGGCTCCACCTCGGCGTTGGGCACCATGGCCATGGCCTCGTGATACTGCGGGTCGAACGGTTCGCCCTGCGGTTCGACGGCTTCGACGCCGAACTTGGCCAGCACGTCGAGCTGCAGCTTGAGGGTCATCGACACGCCTTCGCGGTGCGCCTCGCTGGCGTCCTCGCCCATCGACTCCAGCGCCTTTTCCAGGCTGTCGACCACCGGCAGCAGTTCCTTGACGAACTTCTCGAGGGCGAACTTGCGCGCCTTCTCGACATCCTGCTCGGCACGCCGCCGCACGTTCTGGGCCTCGGCGGCGGCCCGCATCGACTGGTCCTTGGCATCGGCCAGCGCCTGCTCGAGCTCCTCGACCTTGGCCGCCAGGATCTCCGCTTCCGGATCGGCCATCGCCTCGGCGTCGGCGGCCGCGTCCTCACCGGCATCGGCCGCGTCGAGCTGGCCCTCGAGCGGCTCGTCCTGTGGCTCGGCGCCCTGTTCGGCGCGTTGCAGTTCCTCGTCCAGCGGCGTCTGTGGGTCTTTGGCCATGTCGCTCTCCTGAGAAAAGTCGCCCCGCGACCGCGCCGCGGCCGCCGGGAGTGATCGATTGCCCTCGTATATGGGGATGACCGCGACAATCTCAAGGCGCTCGGCGGGGTTCGTGGCGGTGGATTGCAGGGCACCCGGTGCTACTGTATAAACACACAGACCCTTGTCGTGCCGATTCCCGTTTCAGGAGGTGGCCATGCTGGTGCAACTCGCCGTTCGCGACTTTGCCATCGTCGAGCGTCTCGAACTCGACCTCGGCGGTGGCATGACCGCCATCACCGGCGAGACCGGCGCCGGCAAGTCGATCCTGCTCGACGCTCTGGGCCTGTGCCTGGGCGAGCGGGCCGATGCCGCCAGCGTTCGCCACGGCACCCGGCAGGCCGATCTCAGCGCGCGCTTCGACATCCAGCGCCTGCCGGCCGCCCGCGCCTGGCTGGACGCTCGCGAACTGCCCGCGGACGACTGCCTGCTGCGCCGGGTTGTCACCAGTGCCGGCCGCTCCAAGGCATGGATCAACGGCCAGCCCTGCACCATCGCCGATCTCAAGGCCCTCGGCGAGACCCTGATCGAGATCCACGGCCAGCATGCCCATCAGGCGTTGCTGCGCGAGGACACCCATCGCCGCCTGCTCGACGATTTCGCCGGGCTGGGCGCCGATGTGGCCACCCTCGGCGAGACCTTCCGTCACTGGCAGGCCCTGCGGCGTCGGCTCAAGCAACTGGCCGATACCAGCGATGAACTGCAGGCTCGCCGCCAGTTGCTGCGCTATCAGGTCGAGGAACTGGATCAACTGGCCCTGGCGGAAGGGGAGCTGGCCGCGCTGGAACGCGAACAGGCCACGCTGGCCAACGCCGAGCAGATCATCGGCGATACCCAATTCGCCGTCGACTGTTGCGAGCATGACGACGGCGGCGCGCTGAACCTGCTGCACCAGGCCCTGACACGCCTCGAGGCCCTGCCCGGCAGCGATCAGGGCGCAATGGCCGAGGCGCGCGGCATGCTCGGCGAGGCACGCATCCAGATCGAGGAGGCCGCGCGCGAGCTGCGCCACGTCGCCGATGCCACCGAACTCGACCCCGAGCGCCTGGCGCATGTCGAGGACCGTCTGGGAGAAGTGCATCGCATTGCCCGCAAGCATCATGTCATGCCCGAGGAGCTGACGGCCCTGCATGCGACCCTGCGCGACGAGCTGGAGAGTCTGGAGGGGGGCGATCAGGATCTGGAGGCCCTGAGTGCCGAGGCGGAAGCCGCACGCGACACCTACCGGCAACAGGCGCGGCGCATCGGCGACGCACGGCGTCAGGCGGCCACGGCCTTCGCCGAGGAAGTGCAGTCGCAGCTGGGTTTTCTGGCCATGGGCAAGGCGCATTTCGCCGTGGACGTCGAGGAGCGCGACACGCCGCAGCCCGAGGGGCTGGAAACCGTGCGCTTTTTGATCAGCGCCAACCCCGGCCAGCCGCCCCGGCCACTTGCCCGGGTCGCCTCCGGCGGCGAGCTGTCGCGCATCAGCCTGGCCATTCAGGTCGTCGCCGCCACGCACAGCACCATCAGCACTCTGGTCTTCGATGAGGTCGACGTGGGGGTCTCCGGCGCCACGGCGGAGATCGTCGGGCAACTGCTGCGCCGGCTGGGCGGGAACGGCCAGGTCATGACCGTGACCCACCTACCGCAGGTCGCCGCCCAGGCGCATCATCATCTGCATATCGAGAAACAGACCGCCGAGGACACCACGCAGACACAGATGGCCCTGCTCGACGGCGCCGGACGTGTCCGCGAGCTGGCACGCATGCTCGGCGGCGTTCACCTCTCGGATCAGACCCTGGCTCACGCCCGGGAGATGCTCTCTGCCAGTCAGCGGCCGCATCACTGAGCGATCGGCCACCCGCTACCCACTTTTTCATCGCGAGCCGGCCCGGGCCAACCCGGTCGGCTTTTTTGTGGGCATCCGTCAAGCGTCAAGATCACCGTGGGAAGCGATGAGCTTATCCACCATGCGACAATCGCGTATAACCGGGTAACGCCCGGCTGCCCCGTTACCGCGACACTCTCGTCACCGCGACCAAGGAACGCCCGTGATCACGCGACTGCCCCGATGGGTCGAATATGGCGCTTTCGTTCTGGCATTCACGGCAGGCTGCATCAATGCAGTGGGCCTGCTGGGCTTTACCCACCAGGCGATCTCCCACCTGTCCGGTACGGCCACGCTGCTCGGCACGGGGCTGATGCATGGCACATTCGGCGAGGCATTGCACCTGGCCGGCATCCTGATCAGCTTCCTGCTCGGGGCCGCCCTCTCCGGCGCATTGCTGTGCGGTGAGTCGCTGAAACTGGGCCGCCATTACGAGACCCTGCTGGCCATCGAAGGCGGACTGCTGCTGGCGGCGGTTCCGATACTCCAGGCCGGCCATCCCGTCGGCCACTACATCGCCTCCGCCGCCTGCGGCCTGCAGAACGCCCTGGTGACCACCTACAGCGGGGCGGTGGTGCGCACCACCCACCTTACCGGTATCTTCACCGATCTGGGGCTCATGCTGGGGGAAGCCTTCCGGGGGCGTGCCTTCGACCGGCGCAAGGCCACGCTCTTTCTGATCATTGTCTCGGGCTTCATTGCCGGTGGCGCTGCGGGGGCCTGGCTGTTTGCCCGCTTCTCGTTTTCGAGTCTGGGCGTGCCTGCCGTCATCTGTTTTGTCCTGGCCGCAAGCTATCGTCGCTACTATCACGCTAAGGCAGGACGACAGGAGTAATTCAGGAAAGCCTTGCTGGCTGATGATTATCTGGGTGGGCGGTCTGTCGACGATGGGGGGCGCGTTCCGGCGGCGCGCGGAGGATGCGGCGCCCGCCGGCAGCCCGGCAGGGCTGCCGGGATCGGCCGAGGGGGAGCCGGCCACATTTCCCGGCCCCAAACGCAAAAACCCCG
>NZ_JBSREH010000036.1:0-7044 GCF_055145905.1 Modicisalibacter sp.
TCTGAAAACTGTCTGCGCTCGGCCATACTGCGTTAAAAATCAGCTCAAAATGCTCATTTACACCCCGTAAACTCCGCTTTTTCGCTGATTTTTGCCTTGTCTGACCTTCGCTCGTCGACTTTTCAGACAGTGCCTAGAGTTCGTTCCCAAACTCGCGGAATAATGGGCGCCGGGGAACATGGCGAAGCGAGGGTCCTTTGCCATGGATGGCAAAGGTAGCGCCCAAGGAGGGGTTTACAGCGCCCTCGCGAAGCCTTGCCGCCGGGAAAGCCCATCCCGCCTAGCGATTGTGGGAGAGGCTTTTAACCATAGCAGGCCAACAAAATCACCGGCGACTCCTACGTCTTTCACCGGCTCGGCCGCGTTGCAGCTATCGCGGCGGGGCGGCCTCCGCCCGGCGGGCATAGCGGCGGGCCAGCAGCGCGCAGACGAACAGCTGGATCTGGTGGAACAGCATCACCGGCAGGATGATGCTGCCGATCAGCGCCGGCGGGAACAGCACGTGCGCCATGGGCACTCCGCTGGTCAGGCTCTTCTTGGAGCCGCAGAAGACGATGGTGATCTCGTCCTCCCGGGAAAAGCCCAGCCAGCGGCTGGCCAGGGTGGTGATGACCAGCACCGCCGCCAGAAGCAGCATGTCGATGATCACCATCACCGCCAGCGCCGCGGGCGACAGCTGCCCCCACAGCCCCGCGACCCGCGCCTCGCTGAAGGCCAGATAGACCACCATCAGGATCGCCCCGCGATCGACCAGCGCCAGCCGCTCCTTGTGGCGCACGACCCGCTCGCCGATCCAGCGCTGCAGCAGCTGCCCCGCCAGGAAAGGCGCCAGCAGCTGCAGCAGAATGGCGCCCAGCGCCTGCATCGACACACCACCACCTTCCGCCGACATCAAAAGCCCCACCAGCAGCGGCGTGATGAACATGCCCAGGATGTTCGAGGCCGAGGCCGAGCAGATCGCCGCCGGGACGTTGCCCCCGGCCATCGAGGTGAAGGCGATCGATGACTGGATGGTGGACGGCAGCAGGCACAGGAACATCACGCCCATGGCCAGCGAGGTCGGCAGCAGTGCCGGGGAGAGCCAGGCGATGAGCGCGCCCAGCACCGGAAAGAGCAGGAAGGTGGCGGCAAAGACAGTAGCGTGCAACCGCCAGTGAGCCAGCCCCTCGAGCACGGTCCGCGGCGACAACCGCGCGCCGTGCAGGAAGAACAAGGCGGCGATTGCCAGCTTGGTCAGCCAGGCGAAGACCTCGGCGGCCTCGCCGCGCACCGGCAGCAGCGAGGCCAGCAGCACGACGCCGAGCAGCATCAGCAAAAAGCGATCGATCGGCAGGCGGCGAAGCAGGGACATGTCGACTCCCGTCGGGTCAAAGGGCGCCATGATAGCCTGCCCGACGCCCCGACGTCGTGTCACGGGCTCACTGCCACGCCTCCAGGCGCATCGCCGAACGCACCAGCCGCTCGTCCTCCGCCTCGATCTCGCGCAGGTTGTCGCCGATGCTCGCCAGGTGCTCGAGCGCCGCTTCCCTTGCCCGATCGGCGTCCTGATCGATCACCGCCCGATACAGCCGCTCGTGCTGGCGATTGATCTGCTCGCGCGGCGCCGGCCGGTGATAGAGGTTCTTGACCGAGGCGAACACCGAGCTCAGCAGCAGGTCGGTCAGGCCCTGCAGGGTGTAGACCAGCACCGGATTGTGGGACGCCTCGCAGATCGCCAGGTGGAATCCATGATCGAAACGCGCCAGACGCTCTACATCGATCTCGTCGGCCTTCTGCACGTAGTCGACCATCTCCTCGTAGCGCCGGGTGATGATCACCCGATCCGCCGGCGTGCCGCGCAGTGCCGCCAGCCGCGCCGACTCGCCCTCGAGCAGCGTGCGCACCTCGAGCAGATCGTAGAGGGTGCGCGGATGATCGCGGAACAGGTGCATCAGCGGGCTGTCATCGCGTGGCGGAATCAACCGGGCCACCACCGAACCGCGCCCCTGGCGGGTCTCGATGATGCCCTTGCCGCGCAGCACCTTGAGCCCCTCGCGCAGCGAGGCCCGCGACACGCCCAGCTTGTCGCACAGGCGCCGCTCCGAGGGCAGCAGCTCGCCGGGACGAATCACCCCGTCGAGGATCAGCTCCTCGAGCTGGGCGGCAACCGTGTCGGCCATGCGACGATTACCCTGATGCGTGGAATAGGCGACCATCTCAGCTCCTTCCGAACCGTAGTCCGGACCTTGGGTCAGGCTCGAAAATTGGATGCCGGGGCACCCTTCGAGCTTACATTGAATAACTGGAAACACTTTTCATAAATTAGACCAATTACTGGTCATACCAGCATACCAAAGACTGGACAGGCGCGGCGAGAAGGCGCAGATTGAGGACCACGACAACCGGACGGGCTCCCGTGCCGGTCCCCGTGACTGCCCCGGCCGGCGACTCGCCGGCGCGATGAACGGAGAGTGAGCGATGAACATTCTCTACGACGAGCAGCTCGACGGCGCACTGACCCGCGTCGACAAGGCCGCCGTCCTGGATGACCTGCAGCAGGCGCTGCCGGACATGACCCTGCTGCACCGCGAGGAGGATTTGCGTCCCTTCGAGTGCGACGGCCTGTCCGCCTACCGCGTCATGCCGATGCTGGTGGCCATGCCCCACACCCTCGACCAGGTCGAGACCCTGATGCGTCACTGCCATGCGCTCGGCGTGCCGGTGGTGACCCGCGGCGCCGGTACCGGCCTGTCCGGCGGCGCCCTGCCGCTGGAACAGGGCGTGCTGCTGGTCATGTCACGCTTCGCCAGGATCCTCGAGGTCGATCCCGACGCCCGCACCGCCCGGGTCCAGCCCGGCGTGCGCAACCTGGCGATCTCCGAGGCCGCCGCGCCCCACGGGCTCTACTACGCGCCGGATCCCTCCTCGCAGATCGCCTGCTCGATCGGCGGCAATGTCGCCGAGAACGCCGGCGGCGTGCACTGCCTGAAATACGGCCTGACCGTGCACAACGTGCTGCGCGTCGAGGTGATCACCATCGAGGGCGAGCGCATGACGCTCGGCTCCGAAGCCTTCGATGCCCCGGGCTTCGACCTGCTGGCGCTGTTCACCGGTTCCGAGGGCATGCTCGGCGTGATCACCGAGATCACCGTCAAGCTGCTGCCCAAGCCGGAAAGTGCCAAGGTGCTGATGGCTAGCTTCGACGACGTCGAGAAGGCCGGCAAGGCGGTCGGCGACATCATCGCCGCCGGCATCATCCCCGGCGGGCTGGAGATGATGGACAAGCTGGCGATCAAGGCCGCCGAGGACTTCGTCAAGGCCGGCTACCCCACCGAGGCCGAAGCGATCCTGCTCTGCGAGCTCGACGGCGTCGAGGCCGATGTCGACGACGACTGCAACACCGTCCGCGGCGTGCTCGAGGCCGCCGGTGCCACCGACATCGCCCAGGCCCGCGACGACGCCGAACGCGCCAGGTTCTGGGCCGGGCGCAAGAACGCCTTCCCCGCAGTGGGCCGCATGTCGCCGGACTACTACTGCATGGACGGCACGATTCCGCGCCGCGAGCTGCCCCGCGTGCTGATGGGCATCGCCCGGCTCTCCGAAGAGTCCGGCCTGCCGGTGGCCAACGTCTTCCACGCCGGCGACGGCAACATGCACCCGCTGATCCTGTTCGACGCCAACAAGCCCGGCGAGCTGGAGCTGGCCGAGGACGTCGGCGGCAAGATTCTCGAGCTGTGCGTCGAGGCCGGCGGCAGCATCACCGGCGAGCACGGCGTGGGCCGCGAGAAGATCAACCAGATGTGCAGCCAGTTCCAGCCCGACGAGCTGACCGTGTTCCACGCCGTCAAGTCGGCCTTCGACGCCAGCCGGCTGCTCAACCCCGGCAAGAACATCCCCACCCTGCAGCGCTGTGCCGAATTCGGCGCCATGCACGTGCACAAGGGCGAGCTGCCGCACCCGGACCTTCCGCGCTTCTGAGGAACGATCATGACCCGCACCCATCACGAACAGGACGCGCATCCCGTTCAGGCCGAGCGCGGCCAGGACATCGCCGAGCAGCTGTGCGAGCAGGTCCGCCGCGCCGACGCCAATGCCACACCGCTACGCATCGCCGGCGGCGGCACCAAGGCTTTCTACGGCCGCCCGGTCGAGGGCGAGACACTGTCGCTGACCGAGCATCACGGCATCGTTCACTACGACCCGGTCGAACTGGTGGTCTCGGTGCGCGCCGGCACGCCGCTCACCGAGCTCGAAGCCGCCCTCGACGCCGAGGGCCAGCGGCTGCCCTTCGAGCCCCCGCATTTCGGCCCGGATGCGACCGTCGGCGGCGCCGTCGCCACCGGCCTCTCCGGCCCGCGACGCCCCTGGGCGGGCGCCGCGCGCGACTTCGTGCTCGGCTGCCGGCTGATCACTCACGACGGCAAGCAGCTGCGTTTCGGCGGCGAAGTCATGAAGAACGTCGCCGGCTACGACCTCTCGCGGCTGATGGTCGGCGCCCAGGGCACCCTCGGCGTGTTGACCGAAATCTCCTTCAAGGTGCTGCCGCGCCCCGCCGCGACGCGCAGCCTGCGTCTGGAAATGCCCGTCGAGACGGCCCTGGAACGCCTCGCCGAATGGGGCCGTCAGCCGCTGCCGCTGACCGCCGCCGCCTGGCACGACGGCGCCCTTCACCTGCGCCTGGAAGGCGGCACCAGTTCGGTGGCCGCCACCGCCGAGCGTCTGGGCGGCGACACCCTGGAGGCCGAGTTCTGGAACGACCTGCGCGAGCAGCGCCTGGCCTTCTTCGGCGATGACGACGGCCGCGCCCTGTGGCGCCTTTCGCTGCCCAACAACACGCCGGCACTGGCGCTGGACGGCGACATGCTCTACGACTGGGGCGGCGCCCAGCGCTGGCTGAAGGCGACCGCCGACGCCGAGACGATCCGCGAAGCCGCCGCCCGGGCCGGCGGTCACGCCACCTGCTACACGCCGCACGCCCAGGGTGGCGCCCGGGATCCCTTCACGCCGCTCTCGCCGGTCGTGGCCAAGTATCACCGGCAGCTCAAGGCCAAGCTGGATCCCAACGGCATCTTCAACCCCGGCCGGCTTTACGAGGGTCTCTGACATGCAGACACAGTTCACCGACGCCGATCTGGCGAAACCGCATATCCGCGAGGCCGACCGTGTCCTGCGAACCTGCGTGCACTGCGGCTTCTGCAACGCCACCTGCCCCACCTACCAGCTGCTCGGTGACGAGCGCGACGGGCCGCGCGGGCGCATCTACCTGATGAAGGAGCTGCTGGAGAGCCCGGATGACGACGACCAGGTCACCCGGGAGACCCAGCTCCACCTGGACCGTTGCCTGACCTGCCGCAACTGCGAGACTACCTGCCCCTCCGGCGTCGAGTATCACAAGCTGCTCGACATCGGCCGCGCCGAGGTCGACCGTCGCGTCGGTCGCACGCCCCGGGAGCGCATCCTGCATCTGGGGCTGCGCAAGGCACTGGTCGATCCGCAGCGTTTCAAGGCATTGCTGGCACTGGGCCAGACGTTCCGCCCGCTGGTGCCGGGCGCCCTCCGCGACAAGATGCCGGCACGCCCGGTGGACGCCGGCAAGCGCCCCGACGGCAAGCAGCACGCCCGCCAGATGCTGATTCTCGAAGGCTGCGTGCAGCCGGGCCTGTCGCCCAACACCAATGCGGCCACCGCGCGGGTGCTCGATCGCCTGGGTATCGGTCTGACGCCCGCTCCCGAGGCCGGCTGCTGCGGTGCCATCGACTACCATCTCAACGCCCAGGACGCCGGACGCGCGCGCATGCGTGCCAACATCGACGCCTGGTGGCCGGCGATCGAGAACGGCGTCGAGGCGATCATCCAGACCGCCAGCGGCTGCGGTGCCTTCGTCAAGGAATACGCCGACATGCTCGCCGACGACCCGGCCTACGCCGAGAAGGCCCAGCGGGTCAGTGCCCTGGCCAGGGACCTGTCGGAAATCCTGCGCGACGAGGCCCTCGACACCCTCGACGTCAAGGAGAGCCGGCGCCTGGCCTTCCACTGCCCCTGTACCCTGCAGCACGCCCAGAAGCTGGGTGGCGCGGTCGAGGGCGTGCTGACCCGCCTCGGCTTCGAGCTGACCCCGGTGCAGGACGCCCACCTGTGCTGCGGCTCCGCCGGCACCTACTCGGTCACCCAGCCCGAGCTGTCCCGTCAGCTGCGCGACAACAAGCTGGACAATCTGGAAGCCGGCAACCCCGAACTGATCGTCACCGCCAATATCGGTTGCCAGACCCATCTGGACGGCGCGGGGCGGACGTCAGTACGACACTGGATCGAGATCGTCGACGAGGCCTTGAATCCGGCCTGAACGGGCTGCGCTCGCGACGCTTTACAGCGCTTTTTCTTCAAATAGTCAATCATCTGGAACGCCAGTTAAGTAAAAACTAAAGGAGAGCAACCATGCAGACCAAAGCCGTACTCGAACTCAAGGGCGTCAACGCCATCCTCGACGCCGCCCAGAGCGAAGCCGAGGCCAACCAGTGGGCGGTGACCATCGCCGTCGCCGATGACGGCGGCCACCTGCTGGCCCTGCGTCGCATGGACGGCGCGCCGCCGTTCTCCGCCGGCGTGGCCACCGAGAAGGCGCGCAACGCCGCCATCGGTCGCAAGGAAACCCAGGCTTTCGAAGAGATGATCAACAACGGCCGCATCGCCTTCACCACCGCGCCGATGCAGGCTCTGCTGTCCGGCGGCGTGCCGGTCATCCAGGATGGTCAGGTCATCGCCAGCGTCGGCGTGTCCGGCGTCAAGCCCGACCAGGACGTGCAGGTCGCCAAGGCCGGCGTCGCCGCCCTGGCCTGAGGCCGTTCACTTCGCCACGGCGCTGATGCCCCGCACCGACGGTGCGTCAGCACCTCTCGGACAAGGAGACCGATCATGACCGACCGCGTTACCCGCCACCGCCTGCAGGTGGCCGCCGAACTCGACCGTTTCATCACCGACGAGGCCCTGCCCGGCACCGGTGTCGACCCCGAGGCCTTCTGGGCCGGCGTCGATGCCCTGGTCCACGACCTCGCGCCCACCAACCGC
>NZ_JBSREH010000037.1:0-48130 GCF_055145905.1 Modicisalibacter sp.
CGGGGACGACGCCGATTCCGGCGCAGGCGGCGGAGACGGCGCGGCGGGCGTGTCGTGACCGGTCGATTCCGGCCCCGAGGCCGTCTGCGCGGCCTCGGCGATGGCCCGGGCCGCCTGGGGCTCGACGGCCGGCTGGCGCGTCAGCACCACGTCGATCGCCGGCGGTGGCTCGGGGGGCGGCGGCGACCACGTCAGCCCGGCGACCCCCGCCAGCACCAGCGCATGCAGCGCCAGCGCCGACGCGCCGGCCAGCCACTGCCGATAGCGGCGGCTGACCGGGGCGTAGTCGTGCGGGTCGCTCACCGGCGCCGTCATGGCCGCGTTCCCGGCTCAGTGACGGCGCTCGGCGAGCCGCCGCTCGATGGCGTCCATCAGCTCGCCGGCGATGTCGGTGCCGCGCTGGTCGTCGATCTCGCGCACGCAGGTCGGGCTGGTGACGTTGATCTCGGTGATGTAGTCGCCGATCACGTCGAGCCCCACGAACATCAGCCGCTTCTCGCGGATCACCGGCTGCACCTGCCCGATCAGCCAGTGATCGCGCTCGGTGAGCTCGCGACTCACCCCGCGACCGCCGGCGGCCAGGTTGCCGCGGGTCTCGCCGGCCAGCGGCACCCGCGCCAGCCCGTAGGGAATCGGCTCGCCATCGACCAGCAGGATGCGGGTGTCGCCGTCCTTGATCTCCGGGATGTAGCGCTGGGCCATGATCTGGCGCCGGCCGCGCTCGGTGAGCATCTCGAGGATGGAACCCAGGTTGCGCCCCTCGGGGCGCACGTGGAAGATTCCCGAGCCGCCCATGCCGTCCAGTGGCTTGAAGATCACGTCGCCGTGCTCGGCGTGGAAGGCGCGCAGCACCCTGGCGTCGCAGGAGACCACGCTGGGCGGGATGCACTGCGGGAACTGCTGGGCGAAGAGCTTCTCGTTGCACTCGAGCAGCGCCCGGGTGGGGTTGACCACCAGCACGCCTTCCCGCTCGGCGAAGCCCAGCAGGTACACGGCATTGAGGAAGTGGCCGTCGACCGGCGGATCCTTGCGCATCAGGATCACGTCGAGCTCGGCCAGCGGCGTGGCCTCGGGCTCGTCCAGGGCGTACCAGCGCTCGGGGTCGCGATACACCTCCAGCTCGCGCAGTCGGCCCATGGCGCGGCCGTCGCGCAGGTAGAGGTCCTCCTGTTCCAGATAGTACAGCGAGGCCCCCCGGTCCTGGGCGGCCCAGAGCATGGCCAGGGTGGTGTCCTTCTTGTAGGCGATCGCGGCGATGGGGTCCATCACCACGCCGATCTTGAGGGGGCGTTGGCTCATCGGTCTACTCGTCGGCGCCGGGTATCCGGCGGGGAATGATGGCTTGCAGTATGCCGCAGGCCGGCGGCGGACTCCAAGGCGCCCGGCCGCCCCCCGACGGCGCGTCACCGGGAAGCGTCGGTCGAGGTTCCATCGTCGTCGACACGGTGGATACCGTCGGCCTCGAGGCGGATGCGACGCTGCTTGTAGAGCCCGCCGATCGCCTCCTTGAAGGCGCTCTTGCTGACCCCGAGCCGGGCCTTGACCACCGCCGCCGGGCTCTTGTCGGTGAGCGCCAGGAATCCGTCACTCTCGGCCAGCGCGGCCAGCACCCGCTCGCGGGCCTGATCGCGCCGCGCCCCGCCCAGCGGCGCCAATGACAGGTCGAGCCGCCCGTCATCGCGGACCCGGCGCACATAGCCGTCGAGCCGCTCGCCACGCCGCAGGGTGCGGGGCAGGTCATCCTGGTAGAGCAGCCCCCAGACGCGATGCTCGACCACCGCCTTGACGCCCAGCGGTGTGCGGTCGGCGACGACCAGCGTCACCGCATCCCCCGGCGCCAGCTCGTCGCTGGTGTCGGCGATGAAGCGATTGAGGCGCATCGAGGCCACCGGGCGGCTGCGCTCGTCGACGTTGATCTTGACCAGCACGTGGCGCCCCGCCTCGGGCCGGCCGACCTGCTCGCCGAAGGGCAGCAGCAGGTCCTTGGGGCGCCCCCAGTCGAGAAAGGCGCCGCTGTCGTTGACGCTGACCACACGCAACCAGGCCACCTCGCCGATCGCCGGCTGTGGCGCTCGGGCGTCGGCATGTCGCGGGGTGTCGGCAGCGGCGGAAGGCGGGCGCGAAGGGGCGCGTCGGGACATGACGAAGTACCTGCAACAAGGGGAAGGATGACAAGGGCCATTATGCGACCGGGCAGCGCCCGCGGGCAAAGGACTCAGAGATCGCCGAAGTAATGCTGCAACAGCGTCAGCGCCACCACCGGCGCGGTCTCGGTGCGCAGCACGCGCGGGCCCAGGGTCAGCGGCGTGAACCCGGCGTCGCCGGCGGCGGCCACCTCGGCGTCGGCGAGCCCGCCCTCGGGGCCGATCAGCAGCGCCGCCGTATCGACACCGCCGCGCGTCTGCCAGGCGGTCGGCGTGGCCGGGTGCAGCACCAGGCGCAGCGTCTCGTCGCGCTCGCCGAGCCAGGCGGCGAGCGTCGCCGGCGTGTGCACCGGCGGCACGGTGGCACGCCCGCACTGCTCGCAGGCGCTCGCCGCCACGCCGCGCCAGTGGGCCAGCTTCTTCGCCTCGCGCTCGCCCTTGAGGCGCACGTCGCCGTGATCGGTGTAGAGCGGGGTGATCGCCGCCACGCCCAGTTCGACGGCCTTCTGGATGGCGTAGTCCATGCGATCCCCCTTGGAGATCGCCTGGCCGAGGCGCACGGCCAGCGGCGACTCGCCGGCGCCCGGCGCGACCGTGTCGATCCGCGCCACGACCCGCTTGCGGCCGACCTCGACGAGCTCGGCCGCGGCCTCGCGCCCCCGGCCGTCGAACAGCGTCAGCCGCGCCCCCTCGCGCAGCCGCAGCACCGCCGCCACGTGACGAGCTGCGTTGTCGGGCAGGGTCAGGGCGTCGCCGGGGTGCAGCGTGGCATCGACATGAATTCGCGGGCCGGTCGTCACGACACGGGCTCTCCATCGGCTGGCGCTCGGTGAGCGGCGTCACCGGGACGGGTGAAGGGAAGGCATCGCGGGGACCGGGCGCCCCCGCGAACGAGGCACTTACTGGGTGGTTTCGCTGCCCTGGGCCTCGCGCTGCTTCTTCTGGGCGTACATCGCCTCGAAGTTGACCGGCGCCAGCATCAGCGGCGGGAAGCTGCCGCGATTGACCAGGCTGTCGATGCACTCGCGGGCGTAGGGGAACAGCACGTTGGGGCAGAACGCGCCCAGCGTGTGATCGAGCTGGTCGCCCTCGAGGCCGGCGATGCGGAACAGACCGGCCTGCTCGACCTCGACCAGGAAGGAGGTGCTGCCGCTATCGGCGTGGGACACCTGGGCGGTGACCTTGACCACGACCTCGTAGAGGTTCTCGCCGACTGCCTCGTGGGTGGTGTTCAGGTCCAGGCCGACCTTCGGCTTGAACGGCTGCTGGAACACCGCCGGGGCGTTGGGCGACTCGAAGGAGATGTCCTTGACGTAGATCCGCTGCAGGGAGAACTGCAGCTCCTGCTCCTGGCCCTGAGCGGCCTGATTGTTGTCTTCTGCCATCGTGTAGGTTCCTCAAGCTGCATTGGCGACGACCGGGAGGCCGTCGTTCATTTCTTGACCACCGGCAGGTTGTCGGCCTGCCACTGTGCCATGCCGCCCTTGAGCTTGGTGGCCCGGGTGAACCCGGCCTTGCTCAGCTTGGCGACCACGGCGCCGGCCGACTGGCCGTGGCGGCAGACCACGACGACCGGCTTGTCCTTGAACTTGTCGAGCTCGGCCAGGCGATCGTCGAGCCGGTTCTGGGGGATGTTGCGGGCCCCGGCGATATGCCCGGCCTTGAACTCCTTGGCCTCGCGGATATCGACGATGATGCCGTCATCGCGATTGACGAGCGAGGTGGCCTCACTGGTGCTGACACCGTGATTGCCGGTCATGAATTCGTAGGCCAGCCAGGCGATGAGCACCACGACGAAGGCGCCCACCAGCAGCGGATGATTCTGCACGAATTCGAACAACTGATCGATCATGGTCCGGATAACTCTGCTGGGAAATCGGGGTTGGAAATCGGTGCACCGCACCGCCCGAGGAACGGGCGGGCGCCCAGTATACACAAGCCGCCCTGCGGCGTCCGTGACCGGGCCGCGACTGTGACGGCCCCTGCCGCGCTGCGGTATGATGCCATCCGGAGACGTGAGTCGCGAGAACCCGGCGCGCCGACGCCGCGCCGGGAGTCGCCATCACCAACGACGAGGCCCCTTCATGTCAGATGCCACGGTTACCCGGCCGCGCCCGGTCGCGCTGATCATCCTCGATGGCTACGGCCACAACGAGTCGCCCGAGAACAACGCCATCCTGGCCGCCGACACTCCGGTCATGGACGGCCTGAAGCAGCGCTACCCGCATGCGCTGGTGCATACCGACGGCCGCTTCGTGGGGCTGCCCGACGGCCAGATGGGCAACTCCGAGGTCGGGCACATGAACCTCGGCGCCGGCCGTGTCGTCTACCAGGACTTCACCCGCATCACCAAGGCCATCGCCGACGACGAGCTGGGCAAGATTGCCGCGCTGACCACGCCGATCGACGCCGCGGTCGCGGCCGGCAAGGCGGTGCACCTGCTCGGCCTGCTCTCGCCCGGCGGCGTGCACAGCCACGAGGACCACATCCTGGCCATGGCCGAACTGGCCGCCCGTCGCGGCGCCGAGCGCATCTACCTCCACGCCTTCCTCGACGGCCGCGACACCCCGCCCCGGAGCGCCCGGGCCTCCCTCGAGCGCGCCGACGCCCGGCTCGCCGAGCTGGTCGGCGCCGAGAACGGCTTCGTCGCCTCGCTGATCGGCCGCTACTACGCCATGGACCGCGACAACCGCTGGGACCGCGTCGAGCAGGCCTACCGGCTGGTCACCGAGGGCGTCGGCGAGCATGTCGCCGAGTCCGCCGAGGTGGGGCTCGATGCCGCCTACGCCCGCGACGAGAGCGACGAGTTCGTCACCGCCACCAGCGTACGTCCCGCGGGCGAGGCGATCGCCATGGCCGACGGCGACGCGGCGATCTTCATGAACTTCCGCGCCGACCGGGCCCGCGAGCTGACCCGCGCCTTCGCCGAGGACGACTTCACCGGCTTCACCCGTCAGGCACGCCCCCGGCTCGCCGGCGACGGCCTGGTGATGCTCACCGAATACGCCGCCGACATCCCGGCGAGCTGCGCCTTTCCCCCGGCGGATCTGGTCAACACCCTGGGCGAGGTGGTCGCCGAGCGCGGCATGACCCAGCTGCGCATCGCCGAGACCGAGAAGTACGCCCACGTGACCTTCTTCTTCTCCGGCGGCCGCGAGGCCGAGTACGCGGGCGAGACCCGTGAGCTGATCCCCTCGCCGCAGGACGTCAAGACCTATGACGAGAAGCCGGAGATGAGCGCCGTCGAGGTCACCGACAAGCTGGTGGCGGCGATCGAATCCGGCACCTACGACCTGATCGTCTGCAACTACGCCAACGGCGACATGGTCGGTCACACCGGCGACTTCGCGGCGGCCGTGAAGGCCATCGAGACGGTCGATGCCTGCGTCGGGCGCGTGGTCGAGGCGCTCGAGCGCGTCGGCGGCGAGTGCCTGATCACCGCCGACCACGGCAACGCCGAGCAGATGGTCCACCCCGAGACCGGCGCGCCGCAGACCGCCCACACCACCTTCGAGGTGCCGCTGATCTACGTCACGCCGCGCCCGGCCCGGCTCGCCGAGGACGGCCGGCTGTGCGACATCGCCCCGACCCTGCTGACGATGATGGGCGAGGCGGTGCCGGGGGAGATGACCGGCAACGTGCTGGTCCGCTACCCCTGATCGCCGCGTGAGCCTCGGCGCACCGCATCGCCGGCACCTGCGCGGCGTGGCGGCCGTCCTGCTGGCGGGCTGGGCGGCACTGGCCGTCGCCCAGGACGACGAGCAGGCGGCGACCCGGGCCCGGGTCGATCGCCTCGGCCAGGCGTTGCAGGCGCTCGACGCCCGCCTGGCCGATTCCCGTCAGGCCCGCGACGCGGCCACCCGCCAGCTCGAGCAGGTCGAGTCGGCGCTCACCGCGGTCCACCAGCGCCTGGACTCGCTGCGCCGGACCCGGGCGCAGCTCGATGACGAGATCCACGACCTCGAGGCTCAGCGTCGCCAGCTCCGGGGCCGGCGCCGGGCCCAGCGCGAGGCGCTGGCCAGTCAGTTGCGCGCACTCTACCGGCTGGGCGAGGCGCCGCAGCTCAAGCTGCTGCTCAACCAGGACGACCCGGCCCGGCTGGACCGCCTGCAGACCTACCTCAACCATCTGAGCCGGGCACGCACCCGACGCCTCGACGCCATCGCTGCGCTGGACGACCAGCTTGCCGAGTCCGGCGAGCGTCTCGCGCAGCGCCGCCAGCGACTGACGGCCACGCAACAGGCGCTGGAGGTGCAGCGACGCACCCTCGACCAGCGCCAGGCCGAACGCGAGCGATTGGTCGCCAGGCTCGACGCCCGGGTCGAGGACGACCAGAGCCGGCGCCGCCGACTGGCCGAGGCCCGGGATGCGGCGGAGAAGCGTCTCGCCGAGATTCGCGAACGGCTCAAGCGTCTCAAGCAGTCCCCGCCATCCACCGCCATCGAGCGCACACGCGGCGACCTGCCCTGGCCGGTGAGCGGCCGGGTGGTCGCGAGCTTCGGCGACGGTGACGGCGTCGACCGCAACGGCCTGCTGATCGCCGCCCCGGCGGGTACCGAGGTGCAGGCCGTGCATGCCGGCCGGGTGGTGTTCGCCGACTGGATGCGCGGCTACGGCAACCTGCTGATCATCGACCACGGCGACGACGTGATGACCCTCTACGCGCACCTGCAGACCATCGCCGTGCCGGTCGGCGCCCGCGTCGCCGACGATCAGATGGTGGCCCGCGTCGGCAACACCGGCGGGCGTTCGCAGTCTGCGCTGTACTTCGAGGTGCGCCGGGGCGGCGAGCCCATCGACCCGAAACACTGGATCCGTCGACGCTGACGGCTCGGGCCCTGCCGCCATCTCGCGAGAGGCGCCGGGGACAGGTCAGAGAGGGGGTCCTCGGCCAGGGATGGCCGAGGTAGCGCCCAGGGAGGGGTTCACAGCGCCCCCTCGTCGGCCTGTCGCCGGATCAGCCTCGAGCGGTCCCCCGCCACCGGCCGGCCGCGCGCGGGCTGGCCGCGGCCCCGCCGCTGACGCTATGCTGTGGGCTCGTTCGTCGCGTCCCGGAGTCCGCATGCGCGCTTCCCGTTTCCGCTGGCTGCTGCCGGCCCTGTTCCTCGGCGTCACCAGCCTGCCCCTCCCCGCCCACGCCGCACCGCAAGCCGCTGCCGGCGGCGATGACGCCCTGCCGGTGGCCGACATCCAGACCTTCGCCGAGGTCTTCGAGCGCATCAAGCGCGCCTATGTCGAGAAGGTCGACGACGCCACGCTGCTGCGCAACGCCATGCGCGGCATGCTCGGCCAGCTCGATCCGCATTCCGCCTATCTCGACAAGCAGGACTTCGAGGCGCTGCGCGAAACCACCGAAGGCCAGTTCGGCGGCGTCGGCATCGAGGTAGGCATGCAGGATGGCCAGTTGACGGTGATCGCACCGATCGACGACACACCCGCGGCCCGCGCCGGCCTCCAGCCGCAGGACACCATCCTGCGCATCGACGACACGCCCACCGATCGCCTGTCGTTGCAGGAGGCGGTCAACCTCATGCGCGGCGAGGCCGGCACGACGATCACCCTGACCATCCTGCGCCAGGGCGAGAGCACGCCCCGCACCCTGACTCTCAAGCGCCAGATCATCCAGACCGACAGCGTCAAGCACGAGTGGCTGGAGCCAGGCTACGGCTACCTGCGCATCAGCCAGTTCCAGAGCCGTACCGCCGATCAGGTCGATGCGGCGCTTGACGACCTGACCGCCAAGGGCGCGCTCAAGGGGCTGATACTGGATCTGCGCAACAACCCCGGCGGGGTGCTCGACAGCGCCGTGGACGTGGCCGACGCTTTCCTCGATCACGGGCTGATCGTCTACACCGAGGGGCGTCTGCCGGACAGCAACCTGCGCTTCTCGGCCAAGCCGGGCACCCGCGCCGACGGCGTGCCGATGGTGGTGCTGATCAACGGCGGTAGCGCCTCCGCCGCCGAGATCCTCGCCGGTGCCCTGCAGGATCGACACCGTGCGGTCATCATGGGCACCCAGAGCTTCGGCAAGGGCTCGGTACAGCAGGTCATGCCGCTGGGCAACGGCGACGGCCTGAAGCTGACCACGGCGCTCTACTACACGCCCAGCGGCCGCTCGATCCAGGCTCAGGGCATCACCCCGGACATCGAGGTGCGGCGCGGCCATCTCGAAATCGCCAAGGACAGCGGCCTTGCCATCAGCGAGTCCGACCTGGCCGGGCGCCTCGCCAACCCCAACGGCGGCGCCGGGAAGGCCGCATCCGGCGACCGCGCCCCACTGCAGGACTACCAGCTCGGCGAGGCGCTCAACCTGCTCAAGGCACTCAACGTGCTCGGTGATGCGGCGGTCATTCCCCGCCCACCGGCGGACGCCACGGCGACCGCCGGCGACCCGCAACGCCCCTAACGGCAGGTCCGGGGCAGGCGCCCCCGCTCGCCCACCGCCTGGCGCATCATCAGCCGCTTGAGCGGCGTCAGGCGGTCGACGCCCGACAGTCCCAGGTTGCGCGCCAGCCGCAACGCCGGGTGGCCGGCGCCGAACAGCCAGCGGAAGGCGTCCATCAGCGCCAGCATCGCGGCATTGTCGCCACGACGGCGTCGCGCATAGCGGGCGAGGATGCGCACGTCGCCCGGCGCGACGCCCCGGCGGCGGGCCTCGATGAGTTCCTCGGCCAGCACGGCCGCATCCATGAAGCCCAGGTTCACCCCCTGACCGGCCAACGGGTGGATGCTGTGCGCGGCATCGCCGACCAGCGCCAGTCCCGGCTCCACGTAATGCTCGGCATGGCGCTGCACCAGCGGAAAACGATGCACCTCGCCGACCACCTCCACCGAGCCCAGCGAGGCGCCGAAGGCCTGGCGCAGCGCGTCGCCCAGCTCGGTCGGCGGCAAGGCCGCCAGTCGCTCGGCCTCCGCCGGGGTGGTCGACCAGACGATCGAACAGTAATGGGGCGTGTCGTCCAGCGTCAGCGGCAGGAAGGCCAGCGGCCCGGTGGCCAGGAACACCTGCCGGGCGACGCCGCCATGCGGGCGGGCGGTACGCACGGTAGTGACCAGCGCCGCCTGCCCGGTATCCCGGCTGGTCATGGCAATGCCGGCCAGCTCGCGCAGCTGGGAGCGGGCGCCGTCGGCGGCCACCACCAGCGGCGCCCACAGACGCCGCCCGTCCTCGAGCACCAGCCGCCGCCCGCGAGCGGGCGTCTGCAGGGCACTCAGCCGGACCCCGTAGTGACAGCGAACACTCGGCAGCTCGGCCAGGCGCCGCTCGAGCGCGGCCAGCAGCACCTCGTTCTCGACGATATGCCCCAGTACCGACACTCCCGCCTCATCGGCGTGAAAACGGATCTCGCCGCTACCCTCACCGTCCCAGACCTGCATGCCCCGGTACGGGGTCACCCGGCGCTCGGCAGCCCAGCGCCAGACGCCCAGATGGGTCAGCAAGCGCTCGCTGACCGGGGTGATCGCACTGACTCGTGCCGCGGCCTCGCCCCGCCCGGCCGCCTCGGCGTCCAGCGCCGCCGGCCGGGCATCGAGCATGTCTACCGTCATCCCCGCCTCGCCCAGCAGCGCCGCCAGGGTGGCGCCAACCAGGCCGCCACCAACGATGATCACGTCCGCGTCGTTCATTTCCGTCTGTGTCATTTCCGCTCGATCCTTGTGTGGTTGCCCGGCATCGCTAGCGCTCGACGCCCATCGCCCGGCGCGCCAGCGTGCGCCGCAGCGGGCCGACCAGGTTGAGCCCGACCAGCCCGGCGGCCCGGGCGTGCGACAGCAATGGGTGGTCGATGCCGAACAGCCGGATCAGCCCGTCGCTGAAGCGGATCACGTTGTGCCGGTCCGCGGCGCGGCGCGCCTCGAAATCCTGCATCACCGCCATGTCGCCGGGCGCGAGGCCGTCGGCCAGCCCCTGCTCGAGGGCGCCGACCAGATCCATCACGCCGCGCAGGGCCAGATTGAAGCCCTGGCCGGCCACCGGATGCAGGGCATGGGCCGCATTGCCGAGCACCGCCAGCCCTGGGCGCACCGGTTCGCGGGCGGTGACCAGCGACAGCGGATACACATGCCGCCGGCCGACCCGGGTGAAGCGCCCGGCGCGCTCGCCGAAGGCCTTCTGCAAGCGTGCCAGGAAGTCGCCATCGGACAGCGCCAGCGTGGCCCGCTCGGCGCCCTGCTCGTGGGTCCACACCAGCTCCATGCGCCGGCCCGGCATGGGCAGCAGCGCCAGCGGGCCGTCCGGGGTGAAGCGCTCGTAGGCGATGCCGCGATGGGGCCGACTGACCTCCAGCGTGGCAATCAGCGCGCTCTGCTCGTAGGGGGTAGCGTCGCTGTTGATCCCCAGCCGTTCCTTGAGCCCGGAGCGCCCGCCGTCGGCCAGCACCGTCAGCCCGGCCTCCAGGGTGTGGCCGTCCGACAACGTCAAGCGGTGCCCGCCGTCGCGCGGGGCCAGCGACTCGACCGTCGCCGGGCAGTGCCAGTGCAGCGGCAGTTCGCCCAGACGCTCGTGCAGCACCCTCCCCAGCCAGGCATTGGGCAGCACGTAGCCCAGCGCCTCGACGCCCATCTCGGCCGCGCTCAGGCGCACGGCGCCCAGCCGCCCGCGTTCGCTGACGTGGATGGTGTCGATGGCGGTGGCCTCGCGCGACAGGGCCGGCCACAGATCGAGCGCCGCGAAGTGGCGGCGCGATCCCTGGGCGATGGCGCTCGCCCGCGCATCGAAACTCGGCTGGTAGTCCGCCGTGCGCGACTCGCCGAGCGGCGCCGCCTCGATCACCGCGACGCGCAGCCCCGCCCGCCGGATCAGCGGCGCCAGCGCGCAGCCCAGGCTGGCGCCGACCAGGCCGCCGCCGACAATGGCGATATCCACCGACTCACTGGCCATCCCACCTCCCGGTGTAATCATTGATACGAAATTACGATCATTACGTACTTAGCGAATCCATCTCAGTTGTGCTGGTCAATTATTGACCATCAGGGCCTCGATCTCCGCCACCCGCTTGGGCACGTCGGCCGTCAGCACCTCGTGCCCCGACGCCGTCACCGCCACATCGTCCTCGATGCGGATGCCGATGCCGCGCAGGGCCTCGGGGATGTCATCGTCCGCGGGAATGTAGAGGCCCGGCTCCACGGTCAGCACCATGCCCGGCGCCAGTGGGCGGGGCTCACCGTCAACGCGGTAGTCGCCGACGTCATGCACATCCAGCCCCAGCCAGTGCGAGGTGGAGTGCAGATAGAAGCGGCGATAGCTGCCGTCCTCGATGCGGGCCTCGAGATCACCCGTCAGCAGCCCCAGCTCGATCAGCCCGCGGGTCAGATCGCGCACCACGCCCTGGTGAATCTCGACCAGCGTCGCCCCCGGGCGCACCGCGGCCACGGCGCGCTCCTGAGCGGCCAGCACCACCTCGTAGACGGCGCGCTGGGCGTCGCTGAAGCGCCCCGAGACCGGGAAGGTGCGAGTGATGTCGCCGGCGTAGCCCTCGAACTCGGCCCCCGCGTCGATCAGTACCAGCGTGTCCGCGGCCAGCGGCGCGGCGTTCTCGACATAGTGCAGCACACAGGCGTTGGCACCGCCGCCGACGATGGTGCCGTAGGCCGGCCCGGCGGCGCCCTGCCACAGGAACTCGTGCTCGAGCTCGGCCTGCAGCTGGTACTCGTGGCGGCCGGGGCGCGCCGCCTGCATGGCGCGGACGTGGGCCCGGGCGGAAATGCGTGCGGCATGGTGCATCAGGGCCAGCTCGGCATCGCTCTTGATCAGCCGCTGCTCGTGGAGCCGAACCGAGATGTCTTCCAGCGCCCGCGGCGCCACGGCGCCACGCCGCGCGCGGGCCTTGAGGGCGCGGCGCACGTCCTCGGCCAGGGCCACGGCCTCCGGGTCGTCGAGGGGCAGGTAGAGGGTTTCGCGTCCGTCGAGCAGGGCCTCGAGGCGCTCCTCGCGCTCGGCATTGGCGAACGCCTGATCGACGCCGAAGCGCTGCGTGGCGGCCTCGGCGCCGATGCGGATGCCGGTCCAGGCCTCCTGCGTCGGATCCTTGTCGAGGCAGAACAGCACGCTCTCGCCCTCGGCGCGGCCGGGCAGCAGTACCAGCAGGGCATCCGGCTCGGGGAAGCCGGTCAGGTAGTGGAAGTCGCTGTTCTGGCGGAAGGGATACTCGCTGTCGTTGCTGCGCGTGACCAGCGAGGCCGCCGGCATCAGCACGGCGCTCGCGGTGGGCAGCCCGCGCATCAGCGTCTCGCGGCGGACGCGGTATTCATCGGGCCCGATGGCGCTCGGGCGGGCGAGGGATTCGGGGGCCATGATCGCTCCTGGGCGGAATGGAGGAACGTTGCGCAGGGCCCGGCGCGACGGCCGGGCCACACTCAGTTCGGCGTTGTCGTGTCGTCGGTCTGGTCGGGCTGCTCGACCTGGGGCTTGCCGGGGTGCTGCTCGGTATACAGCAGCATCGCCGCCATGCGCGCATGCTCGGCCAGCGTGAACAGGTCGTTCTCGTTTTCGGGCGAGTCATCGATCTCCAGCTCGTCGAGATTGGCCAGGGTTTCCAGGTCCTCGATCGCCTCGCGCAGGTTGGCCGACCAGGCATCGCGGGTGTCGCCGCCGACCTCGCCGACCACCTCGAGAAAGCCCAGCGTCCATTCGCGCAGCCCCCGGGCCCGCTCGGCCAGCGAGAACAGCTCGTCCGGCAGCAGGGGCTCGTAGTTGAGCGACGCCGCGGACAGCGCATCGAGCGCCTGGCGCCGCCAGCCCAGCAGCACCGCCGCGTCGTCGCGGTCACGGGGCTGCTCGACGCCCATTGCCTGGCATACCTCCTCGAGCCAGGCATCGGCGGACAGGTCGTGAAGTGCCAGCGCGGCACTCAGGCGCCCATCCAGGAAGGCCGGGGACTGCAGGCTGCCGTGGGCCAGGAACACATCGGCCACGGTGGAAAAGTCGAGTTGCTCGTTGATGATGGACATGCCGGTCTCCCGTGATTGGCGAGAGGCGGCGCGGCACGCCGTCTCCGGCGCGTTGACCCGCTATCGGCGCCTCTCTATAGTGCTCGAACCGTTTCATCTTATCGCACGGGCCAGGGCTTGGCCCCTCCAGGAGACTGGCATGAGCGACGACAACCGGTCGACCGTCGAGATCACCCTGCTGGGGCGCAGCTTCGTGATTGCCTGCTCTCCCGATGAAGAGGCCGCCCTGCAGCGCGCGGCCCGCTATCTCGACCGCGCCCTGCAGGGCGTTCAGTCTCACAGCCCGACGATGGCCACCGAGAAGGTCGCGCTGATGGCGGCTCTCAACATCAGCCATGAGCTGCTCCAGGCACGGGACGAGAATCAGGCCCGCGAGGCGCAGCTGGAACGCCTCGACCAGCGCCTGGCCCGCGCCCTGGGCGATGCCGCCCCCTCGCCGTGATACTTTCCGTGACACTTGCTGCAAAAACAGCCCTTTGGCCGGCGGCGTGGCTCTGATAGGATGAAGAGGTTCCCTGGTGTGTACGCCAGTCGTTGAAGTCCCTCGAGCCTATGCGCAGTACCCAGGGGGCCAAATGCTAGACAGGCCCGTGTGCATGTCCGTGCGACGGAAAGCCTGACGGTCTGTCTGCGGCCACCCACCTTGAACCTATGGGTTCAAGGGCCAGAACGACAGCGGCACTCCGGGGAACCTCACGAATACCCGCCGCTGATGGAATCCCGTGACCGAGCCCGTGACCCGTGACGCCCAGCGCCGCGCCCTACGACGTACCCTGCGTCAGCGCCGCCGCGCCTTGAGTCCGCGCCAGCAGCGCCTGGCTTCCGAAGCCCTGTGCCGCCGCCTGCGCCGCCTGCCGGAGATGCAGCGGGCCCGGCGCGTCGCCCTCTACCTGCCCAACGATGCCGAGATCGATGCCACCCCGCTGATCGCCTGGCTGCGCCGCCGGGGCGCCCGGGTCTATCTGCCGGTGCTGCGACCGCTGGCCGAGAATCGCCTGTGGTTCGTTCACTACCACGCGGCCACGCCGATGGTGAGCAATCGCTTCGGTATCCGCGAGCCCGATACCCGGCACGGGGCGCATCACGCACGTCAGGTGCCGCCCTGGGCGCTGGATCTGGTGCTGATGCCGCTGGTCGGCTTCGACGATCAGGGCAACCGCCTGGGCATGGGCGGCGGCTTCTATGACCGCAGCTTCGCCTTCACCCGTCAGCGTCGCCCACGCCCGCGCCTGATCGGCGTGGCCCACGACTGTCAGCGCGTCGACGCGCTGCCCGTGGCCGGCTGGGACATCCCCCTCGACGCCATCGTCAGCGACCGCCGCGTGGTGCGCCCCGAGTCCTGAAGGGGCCGACACCGCCGGACGGCTTGCCTGAAACGACACAGCCGCCGTGGCGCTGCCACGACGGCTGTGTCGGGTCACGGGGGACCGTATCGGTCAGGTGCCGATCAGCGTCTGTGCATAGCCCGTGGCCACCACCCCGAAACCGAAAATGAGTACCAGTGCCATGACCAGGTCAGGCTTGCGCTTCATGACCGCTCCCCAGGTTGTCGTGTTAACAGCTTATTGTTGAATGATGCGCACGACTATAGGGCTGAGCCATAAGGATGACAAGCCCTTCTCATTCCAGGAAATCGGGAAACCCCGCAAAAGGCGGGGCTTTTGACGTAAGCAAGCACACACACCGGGGAAATGGCCCCGCCTTTGGGCGCTATTCCATGAATAGCCGGTAGGCCACGTTGTCGGTTTCCTTCCAGAAGCGATAGCCGATGCGCTCGAAATACTCCTCGACGTGTGCCCGATCGCCGTTGGGCACCTGCATGCCCACCAGCACGCGCCCGTAGGCGGCACCGTGGTTGCGATAATGGAACAGCGAGATGTTCCAGTCGGCCGGCAGGTGGGTGAGGAAGTTCATCAGCGCGCCGGGACGCTCGGGAAACTCGAAACGGTAGACCTCCTCCTCGAAGTGCTCCTTGGGGCGTCCGCCGCCGAGATGGCGAATATGCAGCTTGGCCAGCTCGTTGTCGGTGAGGTCCTCGACCGGGTAGCCGGCATCGCGCAGCTTGCGGATCACCTCGGCCCGGTCGTCGCCGCCCGGCTTGACCTGTACGCCGACGAAGATATGGGCGTGCTCGAGATCGGCGTAGCGGTAGTTGAACTCGGTGACCATGCGCTTGCCGATGATGCGGCAGAACTTCTTGAAGCTGCCCGGCCGCTCGGGAATCGTCACCGCCAGGATCGCCTCGCGCTGCTCGCCGAGTTCGGTGCGCTCGGCGATGTGCTGCAGGCGATCGAAGTTGGTATTGGCCCCGGAGTTGATGCAGACCAGCGTCTCGCCGGAGGCGCCGGTCTGCTGGATGTACTTCTTGAGCCCGGCCAGCGACAGCGCCCCGGAAGTCTCGGACACGGCGCGGGTGTCCTCGAAGATGTCCTTGACCGCGGCGCACATCTCGTCGGTATTGACGGTGATCACCTCATCGACCAGCCCGCGCAGGATGGCGAAGGGCGCCTCGCCGATCTGGGCGACCGCGACCCCTTCGGCGAACACCCCGACCTGATCGAGCACCACCCGCTCGCCGGCCTCCAGGGCGGCCTTGAGGCAGGCGCTGTCCTCGGACTCGACGCCGATCACCTTGACCTCGGGGCGCAGGTACTTGACGTAGGCGGCGATGCCGGCGATCAGGCCGCCGCCACCCACCGGCACGAAGATCGCATCCAGGCGCCCGGCGTTCTGGCGCAGGATCTCCATGCCCACCGTGCCCTGGCCGGCGATCACGTCGATGTCATCGAAGGGCGGGATGTAGGTGTAACCGTGCTCGGCGATCAGCGTCTGGGCATGTTCCTGCGCCTCGCTGAAGGCGTCCCCCTTGAGCACCACCTTGGCGCCGCGGGCGCGCACCGCCTGGACCTTGATCTCCGGGGTGATGCGCGGCATCACGATCACCGCCTTCACGCCCAGCTGCTTGGCCGCCAGTGCCAGCCCCTGGGCGTGGTTGCCGGCGGAGGCGGCGATCACGCCCTTGGCCTTCTGCGCGTCACTGAGCAGGGCCATCTTGTTGTAGGCGCCGCGCACCTTGAAGGAGAAGACCGGCTGCAGATCCTCGCGCTTGATCAGAATCTGGTTGTCGAGACGGCGGGACAGGAAGGGAGCGGGAGAGAGGGGGGTTTCGCGGGCCGCCTCGTAAACGCGGGCCTGGAGTATCTTCTTGACGGTGTCTTCGAGCATCCTGGTTTCCTGAGAATCGCGCGTCGCGTGGGCCTTGCACCCGGAATGGTGAACATCTATTGGTAGCAGACTAAAGGGGAACTCGTCCAGTTGGCAGCGCCGGCCGTGCCATCCACAGCCGCCGACGGCTCGCCTATAATGGCGCCGCCATCCACCAACGAGCGCCATCATGACCCAGGACGAACTCAAGCAGGCCGTCGCCGACGCCGCCATCGACGAGATCCGCCCGCTGCTCGCCGCCGACACGGTGATCGGTGTCGGCACCGGCTCCACCGCCAACCGCTTCATCGACGCGCTGGCCCGCCTCAAGCACGAATTCCGCGGCGCGGTGGCCAGTTCCGAGGCCACCGCCGAGCGCCTGCGCGGCCACGGCATCGAGGTCTTCGAGCTCAATCATGCCGGGCCGCTGCCCGTCTACGTCGACGGCGCCGACGAGATCAACGCACGCCTGGAGATGATCAAGGGCGGCGGCGCGGCGCTGACCCGCGAGAAGATCGTTGCCGCCTGCGCCGAGCGCTTCGTGTGCATCGCCGATGCCTCCAAGCGGGTCGAGGTGCTGGGCGGCTTCCCGCTGCCCATCGAGGTGATTCCGATGGCCCGCTCCTGCGTGGCCCGGGAACTGGTCAAGCTGGGCATGACGCCGGTCTATCGCGACGGCGTGGTCACCGACAACGGCAACCAGATCCTCGACTGCTACGACGCCCTGTTCGAGGATCCCGCACGGACCGAAGCCGAACTCAACAACCTGGTCGGCGTGGTCACCAACGGGCTGTTCGCGCGGCGTGCCGCGGATGTGCTGCTGCTGGGTACCGCGCAGGGGGTGGAGCGCTACACGCGCTGAGTCTCGCCTTCATCCCCGGCGGGGCCGCGCCCCGCCAGCGCCTGATCGAAGCGAGCACTCACTTCATCCAGTGTCTTCGCCAGGGCGCCACGGTTGGCATCCACCACCGCCCGGCCGGCCTCGCCCAGACGGCGGCGTGCCGTCTCATCGTCGAACAGCGCAAGCAACGCCCCGGCCAGTGCCTCGGCATCGGTGACCTCGCGCCGTGCCCGAGCCTCGGCCAGCGTCGCGGCGATCTCGCGCAGATTGTCCAGATGGGGGCCACTGATCACCGGCGTGCCCACCGCCGCCGGCTCGAGCAGGTTGTGCCCGCCCACCGGCACCAGCGAACCGCCGACGAAGGCCGCGTCGGCGGCGGCGTAGAAGTGCATCAGCTCGCCCATGGTGTCGCCGAGCAGCACGCGGGTCTCGGCGTCGGGCACCTCACCGCATGAGCGACGCGCCACCCGCTCGCCCCGCGCCCGGCACAGCTCGGCCACCGCCTCGAAGCGCTGGGGGTGGCGGGGCACCAGCACCAGCAGCGCCTCGGGATAGCGCCGGCAGACGCGGGCATGCGCCGCCAGCACGGCCTCTTCTTCCCCGGGGTGCGTCGAGCCCGCCACCCATACGAGGCGTCTGCCCCAGGCGGTTCGCAAGCGCTCACTTTCCTCGTGCAGGCGCGCATCGACCTGCAGGTCGAACTTGAGGGCGCCGGTCACCTCGACGCGCGCCTCGGGACAGCCCAGCGCCCGGAAGCGCTCGGCATCGGCCGCTGCCTTGGCGCCGATCCAGTCGACGTGACGCAGCATGTCGCGACTCAGCGTGGCGAAGCGCCGATAGGTGCGAAAGGCGCCGTCGCTGAGCCGGCCGTTGGCGATCAGCACCGGCACCCCGTGCCGGGCGCAGGCCCCGATCAGGTTAGGCCACAGCTCGGTCTCGGCGATGATCGCCAGGGTCGGCGCCAGCCGCGCGATGAAGCGCCGCGTGGCGCCGGGGAAGTCCAGCGGCAGAAAGTGATGACTCACTTCGTTGCCGAACAGCGATTCGACACGCGCCGCCCCGGTCGCCGTCATGGTGGTGACGACCAGTTCGGCCTCGGGGTGGCGCTTCAACAGCCCCCGGATCAGGGGGGCGGCGGTGACCACCTCGCCCACCGAGGCGGCATGCACCCACAGCCGCGGCCCGGCCGGGCGCGCCGGGATCAGGCCGAGCCGCTCGCCCCGCGGGCGAGTGGGCACCGACTCACGCCAGACCCGCCGCCAGATCAGGGGCGAGGCCAGATACAGGGCGCCGTCGTAGGCGGCGCGGACCCAGTCGGCACGGCGCACGGCTCAGCGCTCGCGATCGAGGATGGTGCCGATCATGGCGGTGGTCGAGACGCCGTCCTCGAAGCCCAGCACACGCACCTCGCCGCCGTTGGCGATGACCGCCTCGCCCCCGGCGATCTCGTCGGGGCGATAGTCGCCGCCCTTGACCAGCACATCGGGCAGCACCTCGCCGATCAGCGCGGCCGGGGTGTCCTCGCCGAAGGGCACCACCCAGTCGACCGCCTGCAGCCCGGCCAGCACCTGCATGCGCCGCTCGAGCGGGTTGATCGGCCGGCGCGGCCCCTTGAGGCGTGCCACGGAGGCGTCGTCGTTGACCGCCACGATCAGCCGGTCGCCGAGCGCACGGGCCTGCTCGAGATAGGCGACATGCCCGGCATGCAGGATATCGAAGCAGCCGTTGGTCATGACCACCCGCTCGCCGCGGGCCTGGGCGGCGCGCACTGCCTCGCGCAGCGCCGCGGGCTGGATGGCCCCGAACTCGGCGAGCTTGTCGCCGTGCAGGGCGGTGTAGAGTTCGGCGATCGACAGCGTCGCGGTGCCCGGCTTGGCCACCACCAGCCCGGCGGCCAGGTTGGCCAGCGTCATCGCCTCGGGGAAGGCGTGGCCGGCGGCCAGCGCCAGGCCCAGCACGCCGATCACGGTGTCGCCGGCGCCGGTGACATCGAAGACCCCGCGCGCCCGGGTCGGCAGGTGGAGCGGCGCGTGATCGGCGCGGATCAGGGTCATGCCCTTCTCGCTGCGGGTGATCAGCAGCGCCTCGAGGTCGAGCTCGGCGCGCAGCCGCTCGCCCTTCTCGGCCAGTTCGGCCTCGTCCCGGCAGGGACCCACGATCGCCTCGAACTCGCCGAGGTTGGGGGTGATCACGCTGGCACCGCGATACTTGCGAAAATCACTGCCCTTGGGATCGACCAGCACGCGCTTGCCGGCGGCGCGGACCATGGCGATCAGCGCCTCGACGCGGCCGAGCGTGCCCTTGCCGTAGTCGGAGAGGATGACCAGGTCGGTGTCCGCCAGCGCGGCCTCGACGCGGGCCAGCAGCTCCGTGGTGTCGACCTCGCCCAGGGACTCCTCGAAGTCCAGGCGGATCAGCTGCTGGTTGCGACTCATCACCCGCAGCTTGGTAATGGTGGGAATCTCGGCGCTGTGCTGGAAGTGAGCCTTCACATCGCATGTGTCGAGGCAGCGCGTCAACAGGCGGGCGTTGTCATCGTCGCCGACCAGGCCGGCCAGCGCCGCATGCCCCCCCAGCGAGGCGATGTTGAGGGCCACGTTGGCCGCGCCGCCGGGGCGATCCTCGGCCTCGCCGACCCGCACCACCGGCACCGGCGCTTCCGGCGAGATGCGCGAGGTGCCGCCATGCCAGTAGCGGTCGAGCATCACGTCGCCCACCACCAGCAGGCGGGCCTGTTCCAGGGCGGTCAGATCGAGCTTCATCGGGCAACTCCGGCAGCAGGGTCGGCGGACGTCAGCAGCGCATCGATGCGTGCCGTCACGTCCTCGGTACGGATCAGGGCCATGGCATCGGGGTGGCGCACCCGCTGCCCCCAGGGGACCGCCTCCGGCGACTTGTGCAGGAAGCTGCGCACGGCATCCGGATAGCGGTTGACCACGGCGTCCCGCCAGCAGTAGGGCGCCGCGCGGTCCGGGTTGGTGGTGGCGTAGAGGCCGACGGTGGGCCGGCCCAGGGCATTGGCCATGTGTACCGGCCCCGAGTCCGGCGCGATCACCAGCCGAGCGTGGTCGATCAGCGCCAGCAGGCCCTTCAGCGAGCTGCCGCCGATGGCGTCGATCACGGCCTCGGCGTCGACCAGGGCGCGGATGCGCTCGCCCATCTCGCGCTCCTGGGCGCTGCCGCCGCCGGTCAGCACGCTCTTGAGGCCATACCGTGACCACAGGTGCTCGATCACGCCGGCGTAGCCCTCGGCCGACCAGTTGCGGAAATTGCGCAGCCGCGGGTTGGCGCAGGGGCTGATCAACGCATAGTCGACTTCGCCGGTGATGCGCCGCGCCTCGCTCCGCGCCTCCTCGGGAATCGGCAGGTCCCAGCGGGGGCGCGTATCCTCGACGCCGAGCAGCCGCGCGAAGTCCATGAACGACTCCAGCACATGGGCCCGGTCGCGCGGCGCGATCTGACGATGCGTGAACCAGTGCTGGGCATCCTTGGCCCGTGCCTTGTCGTACCCCACCCGGACATCGGCCTTGAGCCCCAGCGACAGCACGCTGGCGCGCAGCGCCTGCTGCATGTGCAACAGCACGTCGAAGCGGGTATCGGCGAGCTGGCGCCAGATCGCCCGCATCCCGGCCAGCCCGGTCGACTTGTCGTAGACGACGAACTCGACCCCGGAAAGGCCGGTCAGTAGACTGTGCTCCCCCTTGCCGATGATCCAGGTGATCCGGACATCGGGCCACTGGCGCTGCAGGGCACGCACGGTGGGCACCAGGTTGCAGACATCGCCCAGCGCGGAGAGTCGCAGTATCGCGATATGCGCGGGTCGGGCAGGCAGAGGATGCTTCATGCGGTTGGCAACGTTTCAGATGGGAAAAGATTTCATCTTACATGATGCCGGCATTCTATGGGACGCCGAGCGGCCGCCACAAATCAGCCCGGCCTGGTTCAGCAGCGCCTTCTGGAAGGCGCGCGACGCCATTGTCGGCCAGGCGCCGGGCCGCGGCGCCAGCCTGTTCATCGATGCCACGGCGGTGGGCGTGACCGATGAGACCTGGGTGCTGCGACCGTACCGTCGTGGCGGTCAGGCCGCGCGCTTCAGCGAGGACCACTACCTGTGGAACGGGGCCGAGCGCTCCCGTGCCTTCCGCGAACTGCGCCTGACCGCGACGCTACACGAACGCGGCTTGCCGGTCCCCCGACCGGTAGCGGCCTGGACCCACCGTCACCGCATCAGCTACCGCGCCGCCTTGCTGACGGTAAAGCTTCCCGGCGCCCGTGCCCTGGCCGACTGCCTGGCCGATGCCGACCCGGCGCTGCTCGAGCGCGTCGGCGCTACCATCCGTCGCTTCCATGACGCCGGGCTCGACCATGTCGATCTCAACGCCCGCAACCTGCTGATTACCCCCGACGAGCGCATCTGGCTGATCGACCTCGACCGCTGCCGACTGCGCCGTCCCGGCGGCTGGCAAGAACGCAATCTGAAGCGGCTGGAACGGTCGATCGGAAAGTTTTCGACGACCGCGGCCGACGACATGGCCGCCGTCGCCAGGGGGTATCGCGCCGCCTCGCCAGCGTGAGGCCGGCCCGGCCATCAGGCGGCGAGGGCGGTGCGGGTCCGGCGCTCGAAGCGCCGCCACTGGCGATTCACCTTGCGGCGCCCCAGGAAGGAGACGTGCGACGCCAGCTTGATGAAGTCCCGGTCGCCGATGCCATCCACGACATAGAGGTGCAGCCCCTCCCCGTCGGCCTCCGCGAGGATGTTGCTGATGTGCAGATCGCTGCTGAAGATGCGGTTGCGAAGCAGGTAGTCATGCAGTTCCCGGAAGGCCGGTCGCAGCTCGTCCAGCGAGACCTGCCGATGCGCCAGCAGGGCCTCCACGCTGGGCAGCGGCCGCTGCCAGTCATCCTGAAGCAGGTCGAAGACCAGCCCCGGCCCGCGGTCCGTGGTGACCCAGCCGTGACAGCGCGGCAGGTGCGACCAGTCGACCCGGCGCCTGGCCAGGGTGCGGAAGTACGCAAAGTCCTTGGCATTCTGGTGCTTCAGGTTCTGCCTGCGATGCGTCACCTTGATGCACAGATCCGTCCTGTCCGGGTGGCGATAACACTCCCTTTCCGTTCCCCGGCCGACGAGCAGGCCATCGTGCAGGGTCAGCTCGCCACGATCTCCTTGCGGCGTCCGGCACATCTCAAGCATAGCGATCCCTCAACGTCAGGACGTGACAGATCGCTAAATCTTAAGACAGCCTTAAGAAAAATTAAAGGTAGCAGACTAAATAAATCGGCAGACCGACAGGCCGAGCCACTCGCGGTACCGCTCGTCGGCCTCGTCGGCAAGATCAGAGAGCTTCTTACACAGCCTCAAGGTCGAGGCAATCCATGGCAAACAGTTCGCGGCCCGATGGGTAAGATCAGATCGTCCGCATCCCGAGCAGCCGGTCGACTTATCGTAGACAATGAACTCGACCCCGGATCGGTCTATTAGTAGACTATCATCCCCCCCCCTATTTTTAAGCGATTCAAAGTAACTGCGAAAGCTGCAAGAAACATAACTTATGAGCGATTTTATGAAAAATGTGATTGGAATTTTTATCCGAAGCCGCCCTTTCTTTGGCTCTCAAATCACAACCTTACCCGCACTCTACTACCTAAAAAAAACCTACAACAATAACCCTATAAATTTATTCAGCAGATACGAGCTATCTTGGTTTTATGAGCAATGCCCATGGGTCGAAAGCTTCAGTTTTTCCAAAAACATACTCAGCGACTTGAGAGTTTTTCCAAAAAATTGTCATTTGCTAGTCTCTTTCCAACCATCTTCAGAAAGCCAGTCCATTGTAAAATTCATAAAGAGGCCTTCAGAAGCAATTGGATTCAAGCGAAAACAAGGAATATTTAGTCCATCATGGGACTTTGAGATACCTTTTAACGATAGTGAATATCGTGCTTCCCACTATCTTCGCCTTGTTAGCAAAAACAAACTAGACAAAAACTCAACTGAATTACCCCAACATCTTTCAGCTCCTTTTCATGAACTGGCAAAACACTCCAAGTATCCTATAAGCTATACTCCTTCGAGTACACGCATCGCTATAATGCCAGGAGGTGGAGCCGGAAACTTCAAGAAATGGGGATTGAAGAACTACTTAGAGCTTATAAATGCCATACGGGAAAACCATGGATCCGACATTATCTTTGACATTATCCTTGGGCCAAGTGAAACGGAAGAATTAAGCACTCTTAAAAAACAAAAAGCTAATTACATAAATCTTCACCACAACCTATCCCTTCCTGACCTCAGCAAAGTTGTGAATTTCTCACAACTTGTCATTGCGAATGACTGCGGCCCATCACATATTGCCCAATGCCTATCAAAACCTTATATAGGAATTTACGACAAACTTAAGCCAGAATGGATTTTTCAACACGCCGACTCAAAAATACTCACTCCCCCAACCGACAGCGCCCCTATATCATCCATTTCGGTAGAAACTGTTAAAGCTCATTTCTCAAACATGATATCACGCCTCTATAATTAAACCTGCACCTAGTCTCATAGAATACCCCAATGCTTTAATAACAGAGCCAGTGCTTTACCTGATTTATCAGAGGGGTGGAAAATCGTCAAAGCATCATCCAAGTGAACAGGCACTCTCAGGATCGGGCCACCCTCTCATACCGGAAAAGATAAGCGGCCGCCATCTGACGCGGGCTGAAGGCCTCCGCGCGGCGTCGCCCCCCGGCCGCGAGCTCGCGCCTCAGGGCGTTGTCATCATGGAGTCGCGCCAGGGCCTGCGCCAGGGCCTCGGCGTCAGCCGCCTCGACCAGCAGGCCGGTTTCCCCGTCCGTGACCAGATCGGGGATTCCGCCGACGCGGGAGGCGACGACAGGCACCTCGCAGGCCATCACGTCCAGCAGCACCGATCCCAGCCCCTCGTTGCGCGAGGGGAAGGCGAACACGTCGAAACCGGCGATGTAGTCGACGACGTTGTCCTTGAAGCCCAGCCAGAACACGTTGTCCTGATCGCGGGATTCCGCCTGCAGCGCCTCGCCGTCCGCCCCGGCGCCCAGGAACACGAAGGCCATGTCGGGACAGCGTGTCTCGAGCCGGCGAGCCGCTTCCAGCAGCACACGCTGTCCCTTGTGGCGGTCGACCAGCGCCCCGGCGTGGCCGACGAGGAAGAGGCCGGCTTTCCGGCGGCCGGCGAATGACTCGCGGAAGGCCCGCGTCCTGGCCGGATCCGGCACCGGATCGGAATGGGCGCTGGGGATCCGCTCGACCGGCCCCCAGCCACGGGCGACCAGCTGCGCCTGGATGACCCGGGAGATCGCGACCCGACTGGCGGCGTGCCGATAGCTCCAGCGGTTGAGGGGCCTGTCGCCCACCGGCGTGTCCACCCGTCGCGTGATGACATAGGGCACCCGGCGCAGGCACCAGTGCAGCCAGGCCCAGTGGACAGCCTTGGCTTCATGAGCATGCACCACGTCCACCCGGCCGACGGCGCCATGCCCCGCCAGCTGATGTTCCGCCGTGACGACGCTCACGCCGCTCGCATCGGCCAGCCTGTCACGCAGCGGCGAGTCCCGCCGACACACCAGGATCTGCTCGAGGTCGTCGCGGGCCGCCAGCGCCTCGATCAGCAGCAGCGTCTGTCGCTCCCCGCCACGAAAGCCCTTGGCCAGATTCACATGCAGGATCTTCAAGACGTTACCCAGCGCGTGTCAGTTGCTATCATCGGAACGCGCCGGCCGGCCCGCCGCCCGGCGCGTTTCCGCATTCGGTCCACGGTCAGCGACCGCCCACGATTCCCGAGACGTCGTCATGCAACCCATCACCGGTATCGTCATCACGCTCAACGAGGCCGACAACATCGTCGACTGCCTGCGCTCGCTCAAGCGGGTGTGCGACGAGCTGATCGTCGTCGACTCGCTCAGCGAGGATAACACGGTCGCCCTGGCCGAGGCGGAAGGCGCCACGGTGATCGCCCAGGCCTATCTGGGCGACGGGCCGCAGAAGGCCCACGGGGTGCCGTTCGCGCGCCACGACTGGATCCTGGCGCTGGATGCCGACGAGCGTCTGGATGACGACGCCGTCGCCCTGATCGAGCGCCTGGCGCTCGACGACCCGAACACGGCCTATGCCTTCCGCCGCAAGAACTACGTGGGGAAACACTGGATCCGCGCCGCCGGCTTCTACCCGGACGCCGTGACCCGGCTGTACAACCGCACCACCGCCGGCTACCTGCCCAAGAAGGCGCACTCGTCGGTCCGGGCGCCCCGCGTCGAGACGACCCGGGCCCATCTGCATCACTTCACCTACACCGACCTGTCCCACTGGATCCGGCGCATCGACGCGCTCTCGAGTCGCGACGCCTGGGCGATGAAGGAACGCGGCGTCGCGCCTTCGGCCGTCCGCCCGGCACTGCATGCCGGCATCGCCGCCCTGCGCAAGTTCCTGCTCAAGGGCGGCATCCTCCAGGGCAGCGACGGCATGCTGGTGACGCTGACCACCGCCTTTCGCACCTACATGAAGTACGCCAAGCTCAACGAGCTCCACGAGAACGAGAAGGCGCCCTCCAGCGGCGATGCGCCGTGACCCTGCCGCGCCGGTTATGACAGCCGGGCGACGCGCTTGCTAACCTGACGACATTGCCTGAAAGGATTCTCGCGATGTCGATTCGATTGCCGGCCCGCCGCTGGTGGGCGCTGGGCTATCTGGGGCTGTGCATCGGTTACACGGCGACCACGGCCCTGGCCCTGCACCATGCATGGACGCTGGCGGCTCTCCTGCTCTGGCTGGGGCTGGCCTGGCTGTTCCGCTGGGGGGACCCGCCCCACGCCCGCCGGGCCGCGAAAGCCTGGCCCTGGTCATTGCTGCCGCTGGCATTGTGGTGGATCTACCTGTATCTGGCCGATACCTTCGGCAAGGTCGATGTCGGTGCGGTGGTCTTTCACCTCCAGGCCGGCATCGGGGAGAACGGCAGCGGTGAGCGCATCATCGCCGCCGTGATCTACACGCTGGCCGGGCTGGCGATGCTGGGAGCCGTTACCTGGCTGGTCCGCGCGGATCACCGCTGGCGCCTGCTGGAGCGGCCGCTGGTGCTCTTCCTGCTGGCTTTCAATCCCTTGCTGTTCGGCCTCACCCTCCAGGGGGCCTCGATCGTCGCCGACGACGGCGCCTGGCTGGAACGGCGCTACACGCCGCCGCGTATCGCCGCGAGCCCCGCCGACCCGCCCGACCTGATCTATCTCTACCTGGAAAGCACCGAAGCCACCTATGCGGACCGCGCACGCTTCGGCGACGCCTACGCCGACCTGCGCGCCCTCGGTGAGTCGGGTCTGGTCTTCCACGGTATCCGCCAGCTCGACAACACCGGCTGGACGATGGCGGGGATGATCGCCAGCCAGTGCGGTACACCGCTGATGCCGGCCGGACTGATGCATGACAGCCAGTTCGAGCCACTGGAGCATGTCGTGCCGGGCGTCGACTGCCTGGGCGACCTGCTCGACGACCAGGGATACCACCTGACCTTCATGGGCGGCGCGAGCAACCAGTTCGCCGGCAAGGGGTTGTACTATCGCGAGCACGGCTTCGATACCGTGCTCGGCCGTGACACGCTGCGCCGCCAGTTGGCCGACCCCGACTACCTCAACAGCTGGGGGCTCTACGACGACTCGCTGCTCGACCTGGTCATCGAGCGGGTCCGTGACCTGAAGGCGCAACCGCAGCCCTTCGGCCTGTTCAGCATCACGCTCTCCGCCCATCCTCCCTACGGCCACCCTGCCCGCGCCTGCCGCGAACGTCAGGGCACCTTCGACGGCGAGGACATCCTCTACTCGGTGAAATGCACGGGCTGGCTGGCGCGACGCTTCGTCGAGCGGCTGCGCCGCGAGGGGCTGCTCGACAACACCCTGGTGGTGGTGGCCAGCGATCACCTGTCGATGAAGAACTCCGCCTGGCAGTCGCTGATCGCCGGCCCCCGGGAAAACACCCTGATGCTGTTCGGCGACGGCATCCGCCCGGGTACGATTCGCCGCGAAGCCTCGATGGTCGACGTGCTGCCCACCCTGCTCGAGGCGATGGGCTTCACGGTACCGACCCATCGGGCCGGCCTGGGTGCCTCGCTGCTGTCCCCGGCTCGCACCCTGGTCGAGCGCCACGGCGTCGAGCCGCTCAACGAGCGCCTGCGCGCGGAGCGAGCCCTGCAGGAACGCCTGTGGACAAGCGGGGATTAAGCGCCCCCTGCCGGCCGGGCCAGGGGATCGATGGCCCGCAGCACCCGCGCCGGGCGAATATGATGCAGGCAGTTGGTATGGCCCAGCGGGCAGGTCCGCTGAAAACAGGGCGAGCAGTCCAGCGCCAGGTAGTGGATCTCGGCGTTGCCGGTGAGCGGCGGCGTGTAATCGGGCGATGACGAGCCGTAGATCGCCTGGATCCGCGTGCCGACGGCGGCGGCGACATGCATTAGGCCGGAGTCGTTGGTCACCACCTGCTCGCAGGCGGCCAGCAGATCCACGGCGTCGACCAGCCGGGTGCGACCACAGAGGTTGACGACGTGATCGAGCCCCTGAGCGATGGCATCGCCGTCCTCGGCGTCCTTGGGGCCGCCCAGCACCCACACGGCATAGCCCGCCGCAGTCAGCGACTCGGCAAGTTCGCGGAAATACGCGAGCGGCCACTGCTTGGCGGGCCCATACTCGGCGCCCGGCATCAGGCCGATCGTCGGCCGACCCTCGCCCAGTGCCAGTGTCTCGCACAGCCGCTGCTGGTTGTCGGGGTCGACCCGCAGGCGGGGGGCGGGGATCGGGAAGTCACCCTCTCCCGCCTCGCTGGCCTCGCGCCCCAGCGAAACGAAGCGCTTGACGGTCTGGTCGAGCACACGCTTGTCGAGCTTGCGACGCTCGGTGAGCAGCACCACGCGCTGTTCTCCGGTGAAGCCGACACGCGCGGGGATCCGCGCCAGAAACGGCACCAGCGCCGACTTCCACGAGCGCGGCAGGACGATCGCCCGGTCGAAGCGCCCCTTCAGCGAGCGGGCAACGTCACGGCGTGTCGCCCAGCCGAACTCGCCGTGCCCGACGTCGAGGGCGATCGCCTCGTCGACCTCGGGCATGCGCTCGAGAATCGGCAGCGACCAGCCCGGCGCCAGCACGCCGAGCCGGGCGCCGGGGTGACGCTGCTTGAGCGTGATGAACAGGCTCTGCGCCATGACCATGTCGCCGACCCAGGACGGGCCGACGACCAGCAGGCGTGGCGGCACGCGGGGATCAGCCATTCAGCTGGTCCAGATAGGCCCGAACGCCTTCGCGCACGGTCCTGAACTCGGCCGTGTAGCCGGCCTCGCGCAAGCGCGTGATGTCGGCGCGCGTGTAGCTCTGGTAGCGGCCCTTGAGCCCCTCGGGGAAGTCGATGTACTCGATTTCGCCCTTGCCGTAGTAGTCGATCACCGTCTCGGCGATCGCCTTGAAGGGCTCGGCACGGCCGGTCCCCAGGTTGAAGACGCCGGAGACCTCGGGATGCTCGAGGAACCACAGATTGACGTCGACCACATCGCCCACGTAGACGAAGTCACGGCTCTGCATGCCGGCCTCGTAGCCGTCCCAGGCCCCGAACAGCTTCGGATTCTCGCCCGCCTGTACCTGAGTGTGATGATGGAAGGCCACGCTGGCCATCTTGCCCTTGTGCTGCTCGCGGGGGCCGTAGACGTTGAAGTAGCGGAAACCCACCACCTGGCTGGTGAAGTCGTCCCAGCGGGCCCGCACGTACTGGTCGAAGAGCAGCTTGGAGTAACCGTAGACGTTGAGCGGCTTCTCGTGCTCCGGCGCCTCGACGAACACTTCGCTGCCGCCGTAGGTGGCCGCCGACGACGCATACAGGAAAGGGATGCGCTTGTGCTGGCAGTAGTTCAGCAGCACCTTGGAATACTCGAAGTTGTTGTCGAGCATGAACTTGCCGTCCCACTCGGTGGTGTCCGAGCAGGCGCCCTCGTGAAAGATCGCCTCGATCGGCGGCAGGCTGGCGGGCTCGCCGCGCAGCTCGGCCTTCACCCGCGCCAGGAAATCGTCCTTGTCGAGGTAGTCCCCCAGGGTGCAGTCGGCCAGATTGACGAACTGGGTGCCGTCCGTCAGGTCGTCGACCACCAGCACGTCGTCGTGGCCGCGCGCGTTGAGCGCCTTCACCAGATTGGCGCCGATGAAGCCGGCGCCGCCCGTCACTACGATCATTTCAGCAATCCTCTGTGGCATGAGCGTCCCGCGCGAACCGTCCAGCTCGGTCAGGGCTATCGCGGAAAGCGGTATCCTTGTCCCTCAGGGCTGATCCGTCGGCAGACCTGCGAGGAGGCGCTATGAACCCGTCCTTGGGCGCTACCGACGCCATCCATGGCGTCGAACCTCCTCTTCGGTCTGCCCCCGGCGCCCCTCGCCATGAACCACGGGGATGGCTCTGGCAATTCGGCACGGTGCCTATAACCGATTAACCGCTAATTGTATACTTGGCGGTTCGTGAATTCATGGGCCAACGGTGACCCTCAAATGACACAGTCGACGCCAGACGTGACAACCTTTCAGGGCCTGATCCTGGCCCTGCAGCAGTACTGGGCCGAACAGGGCTGCGTGATCATGCAGCCGCTGGACATGGAAGTCGGGGCCGGCACCTTCCATCCGGCCACCTTCCTGCGCTCGATCGGCCCCGAGACCTGGAACGCCGCCTACGTGCAGCCCTCGCGCCGCCCCACCGACGGCCGCTACGGCGAGAACCCCAACCGCCTGCAGCACTACTACCAGTTCCAGGTGGTGATGAAGCCCTCCCCGGCCGACCTGCAGGCGCTGTATCTCGGCTCGCTCGAGCGCCTGGGCCTCGACCCGCTGGTCCACGACATCCGCTTCGTCGAGGATAACTGGGAGTCCCCCACCCTCGGCGCCTGGGGACTGGGCTGGGAAGTCTGGCTCAACGGCATGGAGGTGACCCAGTTCACCTACTTCCAGCAGGCCGGCGGCATCGAATGCTACCCGGTCACCGGCGAACTGACCTACGGCCTGGAACGCATCGCCATGTACCTGCAGGACGTCGACAGCGTCTACGACCTGGTGTGGACGCTCGCCCCCGACGGCACCCGGGTCACCTACGGCGACGTCTACCTGCAGAACGAGAAGGAACAGTCGACCTACAACTTCGAGCATGCCGACGTGCCGGCGCTGTTCGCCAGCTTCGACCACCTCGAGAGCGAGTGCAGCAAGCTGATCGCGGCCAACCTGCCGCTGCCGGCCTACGAGATGGTTCTCAAGGCCTCGCACACCTTCAACCTGCTGGACGCCCGTCACGCCATCTCGGTCACCGAGCGCCAGCGCTACATCCTGCGCGTGCGCACCATGGCCCGTGACGTCGCCCACGCCTATTACGAATCACGCAAGGCTGCCGGCTTCCCCATGGCGCCGGAGGCCCTTCGCCGCGAACTGCTAGCCGAACAGGGAGACGCTTGAGCATGGCTTCCAATACCCTACTGGTCGAACTGGGCGTCGAGGAACTGCCGCCGGGTGCCATCGATGCCCTGGCCGACGGCCTGGCCGACGGCCTCGTCGCCGGGCTGCGCGAGGCGGAAGTTTCCTTCGGCGACGTCCGGGCCTACGCCACGCCGCGTCGCCTGGCCGTGCAGATTCGCGAGCTGGCCGACAAGCAGCCCGACCGTGAGATCGAGCGTCGCGGCCCGGCGCTGGCCGCGGCCTTCAAGGACGGCCAGCCGACCAGGGCCGCCGAGGGCTTCGCGCGCTCCTGCGGCGTCACGGTGGATGAGCTGATCCACCTGGAAACCGACAAGGGCACCTGGCTGGGCCATCGTTACGAGCAGCCGGGCGAGGCGGTCAGCGCCCTGCTGCCGGCGATCCTCGAGCGTGCCGTCGCCGGCCTGCCGGTACCCAAGAACATGCGCTGGGGCGCCTCGCGCATCGAGTTCTCGCGGCCCGTGCACTGGCTGGTCACGCTCTACGGCAGCGACGTGGTCGCGGCCGAGGTGCTGGGGCTCGAGGCCGGCCGCGAGACGCGTGGCCATCGCTTTCATGCGCCGGAGCCAATCGTCCTGGAACACGCCGACGACTACCTTCCGACCCTCGAGGACGCCTATGTGCTGGCCGACCGCCGGGTCCGCCGCGAGCGCATCCGCGAGCAGGTGCTGGCCGAGGCCGAGGTCCAGGACGCCACCGCGGTCATCGACCCGGCGCTGCTCGACGAGGTCAGCGGCCTGGTGGAATGGCCGGTGGCACTGACCGGCAGCTTCGACGACCGCTTCCTCGAGGTGCCGGCGGAATGCCTGATCTCGTCGATGAAGGCCAACCAGAAGTACTTCCACCTGCTGGACGCCGACGGCAAGCTCAAGCCGCTGTTCATCACCATTTCGAACATCGACAGCCGTGACCCGCAGCAGGTCATCGAAGGCAACGAGAAGGTGATTCGCCCACGCCTGGCCGACGCCGCCTTCTTCTACGAGACCGACCTTCGCCACAGCCTGGTCTCGCGCCGCGAGGGGCTGGGCAGCGTGGTCTTCCAGCAGCAGCTGGGCACGCTGGCCGACAAGGCTGACCGCAGCGAGGCGACGGCCCGCTTCATCGCCGAACGCATCGCCGGCGACGCCGAGCACGCCGGCCGCGCCGCCCAGCTGGCCAAGTGCGACCTGGTCAGCGAGATGGTCCTCGAGTTCCCCGAGCTGCAGGGCATCATGGGCTGCTACTATGCGCGCCACGACGGCGAGCCCGAGGAGGTCGCCCAGGCGCTGCACGAGCAGTACCTGCCGCGCTTCGCCAGCGACGCCGTGCCGGCCACCAAAACCGGACTGGCCCTGGCCCTGGCCGACCGCCTCGATACCCTGACCGGCATCTTCGGCATCGGGGCGCGCCCCACCGGGGCCAAGGACCCGTTCGCCCTGCGCCGGGCCGCGATCGGCGTGCTCAATATCCTGATCAAGGCCGAGCTCGACCTGGATCTGCGCGAGCTGCTCGAGGAGGCCGCCGCCCAGCACCGCCACCTGCCCAAGGCCGAGGGACTGGTCGACACGGTGCTCGAGTACATGCTCGACCGCTTCCGGGCCTGGACCCAGGACGAAGGCATCCCCGTCGAGGTCTACCTCGCCGTGCGCTCGCGCCCGGTCACCCGGCCGCTGGATTTCGCCCGCCGCATCCATGCCGTCAGCGCCTTCAGCCACCGCGAGGAAGCCGCCGCCCTGGCCGCCGCCAACAAGCGCGTGTCCAACATCCTCGCCAAGCAGGCCGACGATGTCGCCGAAGAGGTCGATGCCACCCTGCTCGAATCCGATGCCGAGCGCGCCCTGGCCGACGCCCTGGCCGCCCGTCGCCGCGAGGTCGCGCCGCTGATCGCCGAGGCCCGCTACAGCGAGGCTCTCGATGCATTGGCGGCGCTGCGCGAGCCGGTGGACACCTTCTTCGACGAGGTTATGGTCATGGCCGACGATCAGGCGGTGCGCCGCAATCGCCTGGCGCTGCTGGCCGACCTGCAGGGGCTGTTCCTCGAAGTCGCCGATATCGCCGAGCTGCCGCAGTAAGCCTGCGGCTCATCTGCCACCCGAAACGCCGGTGCCGATGCACCGGCGTTTTTCGTTGGCGCGGGTTCCGCGATGTTTCACGTGAAACATCATCCCGCCTCTCGAGACCCGTCGCCCGTTGTTTCACGTGAAACACCCGCCTACACTGGCCTTTTGCGTCAGGTGCGCCCCATGACCGACAAGCTCGTCATCCTCGATCGCGACGGCGTCATCAACCACGACTCCGACGCCTACATCAAGTCGGCCGACGAATTCCGGCCCTATCCGCAGGCCGTCGACGCCATCGTCCGGCTCTGCCACGCCGGCTTTCAGGTCGCCATGGCCACCAACCAGTCGGGGCTCGCCCGCGGCTACTTCGACCGGGCCACGCTGGAGGCCATGCACTGCCGGCTGCAGCAGCGCCTCGCCGAGCGCGGCGCCAGGCTCGCCCACATCGCCGTCTGCCCGCATGGCCCGGACGACGGCTGCGACTGCCGCAAGCCCCGCCCCGGCCTGCTGGAAGACATTCGCCACTCGCTCGGCCTGCGCTCGCTGAAGGGCGCCTGGATGGTCGGCGACAGCCTGCGCGACATCGAGGCCGGCCGTGCCGCGGGATGTCGCGTGGCGCTGGTACGCACCGGCAAGGGCCGACGGACTCTCGAGCACCATGCCGAGGCGCTCGCCGACGTGTCCGTGCACGATGATCTCGCGGCCTTCGTCGAGGCCCTGCTGACCGGCCGCACCACCCGGGCGAGCTGATCCGGAGCACGCATGGACCATCGTCAGCTGACCTTCCTGGTCGCCCTCGCCCGGGAGCGACATTTCGGCCGCGCCGCCGAGGCCTGTCACGTCACGCAGCCGACGCTCTCGGCCCGCCTGCAGCAGCTCGAGGAGGAGCTGGGCACGCCGCTGATTCGACGCAGCCGCCGCTTCGAGGGACTGACACCCGAGGGCCAGCGGGTGCTCGCCCATGCCCACCGCATCCTCGACGAATTCGATGCCCTGCGTGCCGACGTCGGCCCCGACACCGCGCCTAGCGGCTGCCTGAGCCTGGGCGTGATCCCCACGGCACTGTATGCCCTCGACGCACGGCTGCCGGCGCTGCGCCGCGCCTTTCCCCGGCTGCGCCTTCACGTTCGCGAACTGGCCACGCCGGCCCTCGCCCAGGGGCTCGAGGACGGCTCGCTGGATCTGGTGCTGGGCTACACCGACGCCCCGGCCATGGCCGGCTACGCGCACCACGAACTCTACCGCGAGCAGCCCGCCCTGATTGCCTCTCAGGCCCATTTCACCCTGCCCGAGGCCCCCCACTGGCAGGCGCTCGGCCAGTGGCCGCTGTGCCTGCTGACGCCGGAGATGGAGCATCGCAAGCGGCTCGAGACACGGCTGGCCGAACACGGCATCGCGGTGGCCCCGGTCGTCGAGGCCAATTCGATCGCCACCCTGGAAGCCATGCTGCAGGCCGGCGTCGGTGCCAGCGTGCTGCCGGCGCACTTCGCCGAACGCGCCACCAGCCCGGCGCCATTGATCGCCCGCCGCCTGCCCGGCGACGGGGATCGCATCGGCCTGCTGTGGCACGCCAGCCGTGCGCCCAGCCGGCGTCTTCAGGCTGCCCTGTCGCTGTGGCAGGCCGACGCCGAGACGGCATGATCGGCGGCGTCTATCGTCTCATCCGTCAGAACAATTGGTCGCCGACGCGGGATCGCCGTAAGCTGAAAGGCTGAACCGACTGCCGGAGCTTGCCCATGAGCGACTCGTCCCTGCCGACCGACGACACCCTTCCCCAGGCCGACCCGCGAAAGACCCGCCATCCGCGCATCGCTTCCTATCCCGGCCCCGCCGGCGGCTGGGGCGCGCTGAAGAGCGTCGGCCGCCACCTGTTGCACAACCAGTCGCCGCTCAAGGGCAGCCGCTCCCTGTTGGCCACCAATCAGCCCGAAGGATTCGACTGCCCGGGCTGCGCCTGGGGCGACCCCAATCACGAATCCTCCTTCGAGTTCTGCGAGAACGGCGTCAAGGCCGTGGCCTGGGAGACCACCGCCAAACGAGTCACCCGGCGCTTCTTCGCGCAGCACACGGTCAGCGAGCTGCGAGATTGGGACGACTTCCGCCTCGAGGACCAGGGCCGGCTCACCGAACCGATGCGCTACGATGCGGGCAGCGACCGTTATCAGCCCATCGACTGGGATGACGCCTTCGCCCTGATCGCCGAACAGTTAGCCGCCATCGATCCCGACCGCGCGCTGTTCTACACCTCCGGTCGGGCCAGCAACGAGGCGGCCTACCTCTACCAGCTGTTCGCCCGGGTCTACGGCACCAACAACCTGCCGGACTGCTCCAACATGTGCCACGAGGCCAGCGGGCTGGGCATGACGGCCGGCCTCGGCGTCGGCAAGGGCACGGTGTCGCTGGCGGACTTCGAACACGCCGACGCCATCTTCGTCTTCGGCCAGAACCCCGGTACCAACCACCCCCGCATGCTCGGCGACCTGCGCCGCGCCGCCGAACGCGGCGCGGCGATCGTCACCTTCAACCCGCTGCGCGAGCGGGGGCTGGAGCGCTTCGCCGATCCGCAGAACAAGCGCGAAATGCTGTTCGGCGGCAGCCACCGGATCAGCTCGCACTATTTCCAGCCCAAGCTGGGCGGTGACATGGCCGCGGTGCGCGGCATCGCCAAGGCGCTGTTCGCGATGATCGACGACGGCGATTACACGCCCGACCATGCCTTCCTCGACAGCCTGACCGAGGGCCTGGACGCCTGGCGAGCCCGGGTGAAAGCCACCGACTGGTCGCGCATCGAGGCCCAGTCCGGCCTGAGCCGCGACGACCTCACCCGCGCCGCGTCGGTCTATGCGCAATCCCGGCGCGTCATCGCCACCTGGGCGATGGGCATCACCCAGCACGTGCATTCGGTCGACACCGTGCGCGAGATCGTCAATCTGCTGCTGCTGGGCGGCCACGTGGGCCGCGAAGGCGCCGGACTGTGCCCGGTTCGCGGCCATTCCAACGTCCAGGGCAACCGCACCGTGGGCATCGACGAGAAGGCCCCGGGCTGGCTGATCGACGCCCTCGAGGCCCGCTACGGCCTGACCCTGCCGCGCCGCCCGGGGCACAACACGGTGTCGGCGATCGGCGCCCTGGAAAGGGGCAAGGCGAACGTATTCATCGCTCTGGGTGGCAACTTCGCCCGCGCAACGCCGGACACTCCGCGCACCGAGGCGGCACTGGGCCGGACCCGGCTCAACGTGCAGATCAGCACCAAGCTCAATCGCAGCCACCTGATGATCGGCGAGGAGGCACTGATCCTGCCCTGCCTGGGACGCAGCGAGTTCGATCGTCAGGGTCCAGACGGCGACGTGCAGGCGGTCAGCGTCGAGGATTCCATGTCGATGGTGCACGCCAGCCGGGGGCGCATGGAGCCGGCCTCGGCGGCGCTGCGCTCGGAGCCGGCGATCGTCGCCGGCATCGCCGAAGCGACCCTCGCCCTCACGCATACCCTGCGTGAGGCGACCGGCCAAGCCCTCGACTGGCGGGGCTGGGTCGACGACTACGATCGTATCCGCGCGGAAATCGAAGCGGTGATTCCCGGCTTCGAGGCGTTCAACGCTCGTCTGCGTCGGCATCGGGGGTTCGCCCTCGACAACCCGGCCCGGCAGCGGCGCTTCGTCACGCCCTCGGGCAAGGCGGTCTTCTCGAACGCCGAGCTGCCCGACGCGGTGATGCACCAGCGGCTTCATGAGCGTCGCGATGCGGGCTGGCTGACGCTGCAGACCCTGCGCAGTCACGACCAGTACAACACCACGGTCTACGGTTACGACGATCGCTATCGGGGCGTTCACGGCCAGCGCCGGGTGCTGTTCATCAACGCCGAGGACCTCGAGCGCCTGGGGCTGCGTGATGGCGACTGGGTGGATCTGGTCGGCGAATCGCATGGAGATCGCGAACGCCGGGCGGACGCCTTCCGCCTGGTCAGCTACGCCATCCCGGCCGGCTGCTGTGCGGCCTACTACCCCGAGACCAACCCGCTGGTGCCGCTGGAAAGCGTCGGCATCGGCTCCGACACGCCGACCTCCAAGGCGGTGGCGATCCGACTCGAGCCCAGCCGCCGCCTCGCCTGACGACATCGCCAACCGTACTTACGAAAACGCCCCGGCCGAAGCTTTCGACCGGGGCGTTTTCCGGACGGCATGTTTCACGTGAAACATGCCGACGGGCGGTGGACTCTCGGGGTCAGACGTCGAGGTTGGCGACCAGCGCGTTCTTCTCGATGAAGTCGCGACGCGGCTCCACCTCATCCCCCATCAGGGTGTTGAACATCATGTCCGCGGCCACCGCGTCCTCGATGGAAACGCGCAGCATGCGCCGGGTCTCGGGGTCCATGGTGGTTTCCCACAGCTGCTCGGGGTTCATCTCGCCCAGCCCCTTGTAGCGCTGGATCGAGAAGCCGCGCTGCGCCTCGCCCATCAGCCACTCGAGGGCCTCGTAGAAGGTGGTCACGGTGCGGCGGCGCTCGCCGCGGGCCACATGGGCGCCCTCGCCCAGCAGGCCGTTGAGGGTCTCGCCCAGCGCCGCCATCCGGCGGTAGTCGGCACTGCGGAAGAAGTCGGCTCCCCACAGATACTCGGTGGTGACGCCGTGCGCGGTCAGCGCCACGCCGGGCAGCAGCAGGCCCCGCTCGCTGTCCTCGTGCAGCTGGAAGACGTAGCGCGGGCCACCTTCGTAGTCAACCAGGGCATCCATCTCCGCCTGCAGGAAGGCGATCCAGTTCTCCATGGTGACGCGATCGCGCAGGCTGTCCTCGCCGTCGAGCGTCGCGGCGTGGACGATCTTGCGCAGCACCTCGCTGGGATACACCCGGGACAGGCGATCGATGCGCTTCATCACGTCGCGGTACTGGGTGACCAGCGCCTCGAGGCGTTCGCCGCTGATGCCCGGGGCGTCGGCATTGACGTGCAGACTGGCCCCGTCCAGCGCGGTGGTGGTCAGGTAGTCGAGCAGCGCCTGCTCGTCCTTGAGGTACATCTCCTGCTTGCCGCGCTTGATCTTGTACAGCGGCGGCTGGGCGATGAACACGTGGCCACGCTCGATCAGCTCGGGCATCTGCCGGAAGAAGAACGTCAGCAACAGCGTGCGGATGTGCGAGCCGTCGACGTCGGCGTCGGTCATGATGATGATCGAGTGGTAGCGCAGCTTGTCCGGGTTGAACTCCTCGCGCCCGATGCCGCAGCCCAGGGCGGTGATCAGGGTGCCGACCTCCGCCGAGGAGAGCATCTTGTCGAAGCGCGCCTTCTCGACGTTGAGGATCTTGCCCTTGAGCGGCAGGATCGCCTGGGTCCGGCGATCGCGGCCCTGCTTGGCGCTGCCGCCCGCCGAGTCGCCCTCCACGAGATACAGCTCGGACAGGCTCGGGTCCTTCTCCTGGCAGTCGGCCAGCTTGCCGGGCAGCCCGGCGATGTCCAGCGCTCCCTTGCGGCGCGTCATCTCGCGGGCCTTGCGCGCCGCCTCGCGGGCACGGGCGGCGTCGATCATCTTGTTGACGATCGACTTGGCCTCGTTGGGACGCTCGACCAGGTAGTCGGAAAACTCGCGGCCCAGCTCCTGCTCCACCGCCGTCTTCACCTCGGAGGAAACCAGCTTGTCCTTGGTCTGCGAGGAGAACTTGGGATCCGGCACCTTGACCGAGATGATCGCCGTCAGCCCCTCGCGGGCGTCATCGCCAGAGGTGCTGACCTTGGCCTTCTTGCTCAGCCCTTCCGCCTCGATGTAGTGGTTGAGGGTCCGGGTCAGGGCCGCGCGGAAGCCGGCCAGGTGGGTGCCGCCGTCGCGCTGGGGGATGTTGTTGGTGTAGCAGAAGATGTTCTCGGCGAAGGTGTCGTTCCACTGCATCGCCACCTCGACGACGATGCCGTCGGGCCGCTGGGCCTCGAAGTGGAACACCGGGTTGAGCGTGCTCTTGTTGGTGTTCAGGTGGTCGACGAAGGCCCGCAGGCCGCCCTCGTAGTGGAACAGCTCCTCCTTGCCGCTGCGCTCGTCGGTCAGGCGGATCGCCACGCCGGAATTCAGGAACGACAGCTCGCGCAGGCGCCGGGCGAGGATGTCGTAGTGAAACTCGATGTTGGCGAAGGTCTCGCCGGACGGCCGGAAGTGCACCCGCGAGCCGCTCTGCTGTGTCTCGCCCACCACCGCCAGTGGCGCATCCGGCACGCCGTGATGGTAGAGCTGCTCGTGCACCTTGCCGGCACGCCAGATGGTCAGCTTGAGCTCCTCGGACAGGGCGTTGACCACCGATACCCCGACCCCGTGGAGCCCACCGGAGACCTTGTAGGAGTTGTCGTCGAACTTGCCGCCGGCATGCAGCACGGTCATGATGACTTCCGCGGCGGAAACCCCCTCCTCGCTGTGGATGTCGGTGGGAATCCCGCGGCCGTTGTCGCTGACCGTGACCGACTCATCGGGATGGATGATCACGCGGATCTCGCTGCAGTAGCCCGCCAGCGCTTCGTCGATGGAGTTGTCCACCAACTCGAACACCATATGATGCAGGCCGGTGCCGTCATCGGTGTCGCCGATGTACATGCCGGGCCGCTTGCGCACGGCATCCAGCCCCTTGAGGACCTTGATGCTCGATGAGTCGTAAGCCTGTTCGCTCATTGACTACTCCGTCGTGAAGTCATGTTCCGTGTGCTGTCAGTCGGCCCTGTTTCACGTGAAACATCGCCATGGCCGTGCCCGGTTGCCACGCCTCCACCAGCGCATCGGGATCGACGCTGGTGATGAAGACCTGGCACTGCATGCGTGCCAGCCAGTGGCAGAAGAGGCGGCGATGGGCGGCGTCCAGCTCGGCCGGCAGGTCGTCGATCAGGTAGACGCAGGTCCGTCCCGTGCACTGCTCGAGCAGCCGCCCCTGAGCCAGCTTCAGCGCGCTGACCACGAGCTTCTGCTGCCCTCGGGAGAGCACTTCGACCGCCGGGCGGCGGTCGACCCGGATGCGCAGGTCGGCGCGCTGCGGTCCCTGCTGGGTGAAGCCCATCTGCCGATCCGTCGTCCGGCCCTGCGCGAGCAGCTCGGCGAGATCGCGCTGGCGATCCCAGCCGCGGTGGTAGCGCAGCAACAGGCCCGGCAGGGGCAGCAGCTCGGCCAGCGTGGCCTCGAAGACCGGCAGGAAGTCCGCCATGTAGGCACTGCGCAGCGCATCCAGCCGCTCGCTCCAGTGCACCAGCTCCCGTTCCCAGACGGCCAGCGACTGGGCGTCCATTCTATCATGCCTGAGCAGGGCGTTCCGATGTTTCAGTGCCCGGCGCATGCGCCGCCAGGCCTCGAGAAAGTCATGTTTCACGTGAAACACGCCCCAGTCGAGAAACTCGCGACGCGCCGCCGGCGAACCTTCCAGAAGACGGAAGGCATCGGGGTTGATCAGCTGCAGGGGCAGCGCTTCGACGAGCTGGGCGACCCGTCCCACCCGCTCACCGGCCATGCGCATCTCCAGTTCCGCCTGCTGGCGGTGACGCCGCACCCCCAGGGGCACGGGCGGATCGCCCGCCAGCCGCCCGTGCAGGGTGACGCTGTCATGGTCGTGATGGATGGCGTGCTTGAGCTGCTGAGTGCGAAACGAACGGCCCATGCCGAGGATGTGAATACCCTCGAGCAGGCTGGTCTTGCCGCTGCCGTTGTCGCCGCTGATCAGGTTGACGGTGGCCGAGGGTCGCATCTCCAGCGACGCCAGATTGCGCAGGCCCTGAAACGAGAGGCGATCGAGAGGCATCGAGGATTCCAGGAGCGCCCGGAGGCGCTCCGTCGCGGTGGGCGGATTACAGGCGCATGGGCATGACGACGTAGAGGGCGTCGCCGCCGCCGGGCTCTTCCATGATGGCGCTGCTGTTGGGATCGGACAGGGTCATCTGCATGCGCTCGTTATCCAGCGCGTTGAGCACGTCGATCAGATAACCGACGTTGAAGCCGATTTCCATGGCATTGCCGTCGTAGTCGATGGCCACGTTCTCCTCGGCTTCCTCCTGCTCGGGATTGTTGGCCAGCACGCGGAGGTTGCCCTCCTCGAGGTTGAGCCGCACGCCACGATACTTCTCGTTGGAGAGGATCGAGGTCCGCGACAGCACCTGACGCAGCTCGGCGCGGTCGGCGATGAAGGTCTTGTCGCCGCCGCGCGGGATCACCCGCTCGTAGTCGGGGAACTTGCCGTCCACCAGCTTGGAGGTGAAGGTGAACTCGCCGGTGTGGGCGCGCACATGGTTGGCGCCCAGCGTCAGGTTGACCGGCTCGTCGCTGCCATCGAGCAACCGCGACAGTTCGAGCACGCCCTTGCGCGGCACGATCAGCTTCTGGGCCGGTTCGACGTCGATCTCGGCGCTGCGGGTGCACATGGCCAGGCGATGGCCGTCGGTGGCGACCGTGCGCACCAGGTGGTGACCGAACTCCAGCAGCATGCCGTTGAGATAATAGCGCACGTCCTGCTGGGCCATGGCGAAGCCGGTGGCGTCGATCAGGTGCTTGAGCGTGCCCCGCGACAGGGTCAGCTCCTGGCTGGCCTGGCCGTCCTCGATGTTGGGAAACTCGGCCACCGGCAGGGTGGAGAGCGTGAAGCGCGAACGCCCGGCACGCAGGATCGCGCGGCCGTCCTCCAGCGAAAAGGTGATCTCGGACTGCTCGGGCAGCGACTTGCAGATATCCATCAGCTTGCGCGCGGGCACCGTCGCCGAGCCCGGCTCGTCGACCTGGGTGGGCTCGGCGCGGCCGATCAGCTCCACCTCGAGGTCGGTGCCGGTCAGGGCCAGCCGGGCGTCCTGCACCTCGATCAGCACGTTGGAAAGCACCGGCAGCGTCTGGCGGCGCTCGACGACGCCGGCTACCAGCGACAGCGGGCGCAGCAGGGCTTCGCGGGCGATGGAAAATTTCATGAGGGCTCCACTCTTGTCCTGAATATCAAGGCGATGTTCGTGCCGCCGGTGCGGCGGGATGTGCGTCGTCTCAGCTGGTCAGCAAGCGCAGCAGGTTCTTGTAATCCTCGCGGATGTCGGCGCTCTCGTCCTGCAGGGCCTGCACCTTGCGGCAGGCGTGCAGCACGGTGGTGTGGTCGCGGCCGCCGAAGGCATCGCCGATTTCCGGCAGGCTGTGATTGGTCAGCTCCTTGGCCAGCGCCATCGCCACCTGGCGCGGCCGGGCCACGGAGCGCGAGCGCCGCTTGGAGAGCAGGTCCGCCACCTTGATCTTGTAGTACTCGGCCACGGTGCGCTGGATATTGTCCACCCCGACCTGCTTGTCCTGCAGCGCCAGCAGGTCCTTGAGCGACTCGCGAATGAAATCCTGGGTGATGGGCTTGCCCATGAAGTGCGAGTCGGCGATCACCTTCTTCAGCGCGCCCTCGAGCTCGCGGACGTTGGAGCGGATCTTCTGGGCAATGAAGAAGGCGGCGTCGTGCGGCAGGTCGACCTTGGCCTGGTCGGCCTTCTTCATCAGGATCGCCACCCGGGTCTCCAGCTCCGGCGGCTCGATCGCCACCGTCAGCCCCCAGCCGAAGCGCGACTTGAGACGCTCCTCGACCCCGCTGATCTCCTTGGGGTAGCGATCCGAGGTGAGGATCATCTGCTGACCGCCCTCGAGCAGCGCATTAAAGGTGTGGAAGAACTCCTCCTGGGAGCGCTCCTTGCCGGCGAAGAACTGGATGTCGTCGATCAGCAGGGCGTCAACGCTGCGATAGAAGCGCTTGAAGTCATTGATGGCGTTGAGCTGCAGCGCCTTGACCATGTCGGCGACGAAGCGCTCGGAGTGCAGGTAGACCACCCGGGCGTTGTCACGCTGCATGGCCAGCTGGTTGCCCACCGCGTGCATCAGGTGCGTCTTGCCGAGCCCCACCCCGCCGTACAGGAACAGCGGATTGTAGGCGCCGCCGGGGTTTTCCGAGACCTGCCGCGAGGCCGCCCGGGCCAGCTGGTTGGACTTGCCCTCGACGAAGGTGTCGAAGGTGAAGTTGGGATTGAGACCGCTCTGGTGCTTGAGGCTGCCCTCCACCTGGACCTGGCGCTCGCCGTTCGCACCGCCGCGCCGCGCGGACTCCTCGCGCAGCGTCTCGATCTCCTGCTCGTCGGCGTAATCGCCCCGCGGCGGCGTCTGCACCGCCGGCGCCGCAGGCTGGCGGAAGCGGCTGGCCGAGACCGGGTTACCGAGATCCCGGGGCTGGGGGCTGGGCGCGGCACGCCGGCTGCCCACCGCCAGCGCCACCTTGGGTGGCTTGGCCGGCGCCAGTTCACGCAGCAGCTCGTTGATGCGCTTCAGGTACTTGTCGCTGACCCAATCGCGCACGAAGCGATTGGGCGCCAGCAACGTGAGCTCGTTGGGCGCCGTATCTTCCGCCTGCAAGGGGCGAATCCAGGTGTTGAACTGCTGCGAGTTCAGCTCGTCCTGCAGGTAGTCCAGACATTGTTGCCAAAGAGCGACCGACACGCGTGAGACCCATCCCGATTTGCGAATGACCGAGCATTGTAGCGTTCTCGAGACGAGTTATCCACACGCCGGGCAGCGGCGAACGCGCTGTGGAAAACTCGGGTACGAACGAGTGGATGCAACGGGTACCTTTCGGGTACAAGCGAGGGGTCGTGGATAATCCGCTATTTCATCCACAGGCTCGTGACACGAGACTCACCGCTTCCCAAGCGGCTGTGCACAGATTCGTCAAATACCCACTTGACTGATTTTTCAAGCAATAAATGCTTTATCCACAAAAACTATCCCCAATAGTAATAACAACATCAATCAAGAAACCCAATGATTATAGTAAGGCCGGCCGTCACGGCGGAAGCGATGATCCGTCGACGGTCTTCGCTCGGATGGCGCCTGGTGGACTTCACCGGAGACAGGCCATGGCGGGCCGAACCGCCGGGCGTTGAAAGAACCCGTTGTGGATAATCGCGCGCAGAAATTGCACGTGGCTGGCGAATTCACTAGAATTTCCCGCCTTGAGCCAAATCCGTCCCGCTGCCCCGTCTGGGGAGGGGGGACAACTGTCACTTCCAATCCACCACGTGGGAATTCAACGTCATGAAACGCACCTTTCAACCCAGCGTTCTCAAGCGCAAGCGTGCGCACGGCTTCCGTGCTCGCATGGCCACCAAGAATGGCCGTCAGGTTCTGGCACGTCGTCGTGCCAAGGGTCGCAAGCGTCTGAGCGCTTGATCGGCCGCGAATGTCCTGTCAGGGCTTTCCCCGGCAACTGCGCCTGCTGACTGCCGGGGACTATCGATACGTCTTCGATCGCGCCACGTACAAGGTTCATGCCAGGGGCATCCTGGTTCTCGCCAGAGCCAATGCACTGGGGCATCCCCGTGTCGGCCTGGTGGTGAGCAAGAAGAATGTCCGTCGTGCCGTTGATCGCAATCGTCTCAAGCGCCTCGTGCGCGAATCCATCCGACTCCGGCAGCATCGCCTGCCCGCCGTGGATATCGTGGTCCTCGCCCGTCGCGGCGTCAGCGACCTGGATAACCCCACGCTGCACCGCCAGCTGCACGGCCTGTGGCGACGCCTGGAAAAGGAGGTTCGCAAGCAGGCGGCGGTCGCCTCGCCCTCCTGACCGGAACAGCGTGCTGGCCGAGTCGCCAGAGTGATCCAACTTCCCATCGGGCAGATCCCTAATGGACGTAAAACGACTGTTACTCGTGATTCCGCTCGCGGTTCTTGCCTACCTGCTGGTCATCCAGTGGAATCAGGACTACGGGCAGACCCCTGCCGAAACCTCCTCGCCCTCGTTCAGCAGCAGCGGTCAGCCGGCCGCCGGCGATGGCGGCGGCCAGCCCGCCGACGAGCAGAGCCTGGCTGCACCCTCCGGCAAGTCAGGGGGCAGCGCCAGCCCGACGATGGCGGACAACGCCGCCACCGACACTCGGCGCAGCCTGATCGACGTGAAGACCGACGTGCTCGACGTGCGCATCGACCCGCGGGGCGGCGACATCGTCTACGCGGCGCTTCCGCAGCACAAGATGAGCCGCAACGCCGAGCATCCCTTCGTGCTGCTCTCCGACGGCCGTACCCGCAGCTATGTCGCCAAGTCCGGGCTCCAGCTCGAGGGGCACAAGGGACGCATCGCCTTCACGCCGGAGAAGACCCAGTACACCCTCGCCAAGGGCGAGAAGTCGCTGACCGTCGACCTCAAGGCCACAGTCAACGGTGTTGACGTCATCAAGCGCCTGGTCTTCGACCGCGACAGCTACGCCGTCAAGGTCAGCTACCATCTGGCCAACCAGGGCGAAACCCCCGTCACCGCCCGCTTCATCGGTCAGCTGGCCCGCGACAACAGTCCCGACCCGTCGACCAGCGGCGGCATGGGCATGAGCTCGTACCTGGGCGCGGCCTATTCCTCGCCGGACAATCATTACGAGAAGGTCGGCTTCGACGCGATCAAGAACGGCGAGTTCAACAATCGTGACGTCGAGGGCGGCTGGGTCGCGATCATCCAGCACTACTTCACCTCCGCCTGGGTCCCGGCGCAGAACCAGCAGAACCTCTACTACGCGACCACCGATTCCCGGGATCGCAACGTGGTGGCCTTCGCCGGCCCCACCCAGAGCGTGGCCCCCGGCGGCGAGACCGACCTGAGCGCCACGCTCTACATGGGTCCCAAGGTCCAGGAACGCCTGGCCGCCGTGGCCCCCAACCTGGAGCTCACCGTCGATTTCGGCTGGCTGTGGTTCCTGGCCAACCCGCTGTTCTGGCTGCTGGAGAAGATCCACAGCGTGCTCGGCAACTGGGGCTGGTCGATCGTCCTGCTGACGGTCATCGTCAAGACCGTGCTGTTCCCGCTGTCCGCCAAGGCCTACAAGTCGATGGCCAAGATGCGCAAGCTCGGTCCCGAGATGCAGCGCATCAAGGAACGCTTCGGCGACGATCGCCAGAAGATGTCGCAGGAGATGATGAAGTTCTACCAGAAGGAGAAGATCAATCCTCTGGGGGGCTGCCTGCCGATCGTCATCCAGATGCCGGTGTTCATCGCGCTGTACTGGATGCTCAAGGAGTCCGTGGAACTGCGCCACGCGCCGTTCATGCTGTGGATCAACGACCTGTCGATGAAGGACCCGTACTTCGTGCTGCCGCTGCTGATGGGGCTGAGCATGTGGGTCCAGCAGTCGCTCAACCCGGCGCCGCCCGATCCCACCCAGGCGAAGATCATGAAGATGCTGCCGATCGTCTTCACCTTCTTCTTCATGTGGTTCCCGGCCGGCCTGGTGATCTACTGGATCGTCAACAACAGCCTGTCGATCCTCCAGCAGTGGGTGATCACCCGCAAGATCGTCGGCGACACCGCCCCCGCCAAGGGCAAGTAGCGCGTCGCCGGCCACCCGCCACGCCAGACCCCCGCCTCCGTGCGGGGGTCTGGCGTTTCAGCCCCGGATGACGACAATGGTCTCCACCCTTCAAAGAGCCAGCACCATGCCCGAAACGCCACTCTACACGCCGGATACCATCGCCGCCCTGGCCACGCCGCCGGGGCGTGGCGGCGTCGGGATCATCCGGGTCTCGGGGCCGGCCTGCCGGGCGATCGCCGAAGCGGTGATCGGCCACTGCCCGGCCCCGCGTCACGCCCGCTACGGCACCTTCCTGGGCGCCGAGGGGCAGGTCATCGACGAAGGCATCGCCCTGTTCTTCCCCGGGCCGTACTCCTTCACCGGCGAGGACGTGCTCGAGCTGCAGGGCCACGGCGGCCCGGTACTCATGGACATGCTGCTCGAGCGCTGCGTGACGCTGGGCGCCCGCCTGGCGCGTCCCGGCGAGTTTTCCGAGCGCGCCTTCCTCAACGACAAGCTCGACCTGGCCCAGGCCGAGGCCATCGCCGACCTGATCGACGCCAGCTCCCGCGCCGCCGCCGAGAACGCCCTGCGCTCGCTGCAGGGCGCCTTCTCCGAGCGGGTCGCCGCCCTGGTCGACTCGCTCATCGAGCTGCGCATGTACGTCGAGGCGGCCATCGACTTCCCCGAGGAGGAGATCGACTTCCTCGCCGACGGCCACGTCGCCGGCAAGCTCGCCGCCATCCGCGACGCGCTGGAGACCGTGCGCCGCTCGGCGAGCCAGGGCGCGCTGCTGCGCGAGGGCATGAACGTGGTGATCGCCGGGCGTCCCAACGCCGGCAAGTCCAGCCTGCTCAACGCCCTGACCGAGCAGGACACGGCGATCGTCACCGACATCGCCGGCACCACCCGCGACGTGCTGCGCGAGCACATCCACCTCGACGGCATGCCGCTGCACGTGATCGACACCGCCGGGCTGCGCGACACCCCCGACGCCGTGGAGCGCATCGGTGTCCAGCGCGCCTGGGAGGAGATCGAGAAGGCCGACCGCGTGCTGCTGCTGGTCGACGCCGCCACCACGCAGGCCACCGACCCCATGGCCATCTGGCCGGAGTTCGTCTCGCGGCTGGCCGATCCCGGACGGCTAACGCTGGTGCGCAACAAGATCGACACCCTCGGCGAGGCCGCCGGGATCGACTTGTCCACAACCCCGCCGGTCATTCGCCTGTCGGCAAAGACCGGTGCGGGTGTGGATAACCTGAAGGATCACCTCAAGTCGGTGATGGGCTACTCGGCCACCACCGAGGGACGCTTCTCGGCACGGCGGCGCCATCTCGATGCCCTCGAGCGGGCCGGGGAAGCGCTCGACAACGGCGCCGCCCAGCTCGAGGGCATGGGCGCCGGCGAGCTGCTGGCGGAGGACCTGCGCGCCGCCCAGCAGGCACTCGGCGAGATCACCGGCGAATTCAGCGCCGACGACCTGCTGGGCAAGATCTTCGGCGAGTTCTGCATCGGGAAGTGAACCTCATTCTGAAGTGGTAAAGCCCCGTGAAACCTATCAAAACATATCAAAATAACTTATTGTTTTCTAAGGACAATATTCGCTTTTACCTCAAAAACCTTTTTCCCGCGTTTTCTTCTAATTGTAGGGTCCCGGATGATCAAATGAGTTATAGGAGTTATCCTCTGCTGGCAGCCAGAGAGCTTCTACAGCAATTCATTCGGGAGCCGATTCATGGACATCAAGCTGCATAAGCAGGCCACGACAACACCGAAGATCCGGTCCGAGATCCAGGCGGCGCCCTCCAGCATCACGGATAGCGAGCTGGCTCGCCAGTATGGCGTCTCCCCCGCGACGATCCGGCGCTGGCGGTACCGTGACGATGTCCATGACCGACCGCACACGCGTCACAACCTGCTGGCCACCCTCACGTCCGAGCAGGAGGCGGTGCTGATCGCCGCTCGCGAATTCCTGCGGCTCGGTCTGGATGACCTGCTCGTCGTGGCACGTGAGTTCCTGAACCCTCGACTGTCTCGCTCAGGCCTGCATCGCATGCTCCAGCGCCGCGAGGTGCCGACACTGGCAGAACTGGCTCGGCAGGACGCTGGTGATGATGGGAAGCCCCGGCACAAGCCCTTCAAGGACTACGAGCCCGGGTACGTGCATATCGACATCAAGCACCT
>NZ_JBSREH010000038.1:0-6276 GCF_055145905.1 Modicisalibacter sp.
CTCAGCCGATCACCGGCTCCTGGCGGGCCTGCGGTGCGTCGCTGCTGCCGCCTCCCGGACGGTCGCCGTCGTCCTCGGGGCGCCGATCGCGACGCCGGAACCAGACCGCCAGCGCGGCCCCCGCCCCGGCGCCCAGCGCACAGCCCAGCAGTACCAGCGGCAACGCCTGGCCCAGTGCCGCCTGATCCTTCTGCAGGAAGGCGATCCCTGCTACCACGACCGAGGGCGCCATGCCATGATAGTTCGACGCCTTGTCCAGCAGCGGCAGCGTAAAGCTGCTGGGCATCCAGATCAGGCCGGCGACCAGACCGGTGATCGCGAACCGCGGCAGGCGTGGCAGCCAGCGTATCGACAGATAGCCGGCACCGAGCACCACCAGGGACAATGCCACGTAGCTCAGCCACAGCAACGGCATCGAGTCGGAAATCAGCATCGTCTCACCTTACGTCCTGAATACATTGTTTCATCATGGTACACCGCGTCCAATGAAAGCACAGCCGCTCTCCTCTCACGCAGGCCCATCGCCGGCCGTCATCCATCGCCGCGCCGAGGACCCGCACTGGCACTGGCTCGAACAGCGCGACGACCCGGCCGTGCGCGCCTTCCTCGACGCCGCCAACCGGGAAAGCGACGCCTGGTTCGCCCCTCTCGAGCCGCTGGTCGAGGCCCTCTACGAAGGCCACCTGGCGCGACGCGAACTGGCGGTGAGCGGCTTGCGCACGCCGCTGGAGCGCTACACCTACTGGAGCGAAACCGCCGCCGAGGCGGACTATCCAGTCTGGTGGCGTCACCCCAACGGCGATGCCGAACACCCGGAGTGCCTGCTCGACCTCGAGGCCCGGGCCGGCGACCGGCACTTCCTGGAACTCGGCGACCTGGCGATCTCGCCCGACGAGACCTGTCTGGCCTGGACCGAGGACACCCGCGGCGACGAGTATTTCGACCTCTTCGTGCACGACTTGCCAGCGGGCAAGCCCCGTCGCGTGCTCGAGGGCATCGGCCCGGACCTGGTGTGGGCCGAGGACAACAAGCCCCGTCGCGTGCTCGAGGGCATCGGCCCGGACCTGGTGTGGGCCGAGGACAACCGGACCCTGCTGTTCACGCGCTACGACGACACCCAGCGCCCGGCCAGCGTCTGGCGGCTGGACCTCCGGGCAGCCGGCGCCGCGCCGATCTGCCTGTTCGAAGAGGCCGACGTGGAGTTCTGGGTGGGGCTGGGCAAGACCCGCTCGAAGCGCTGGCTGGTGCTCGAGACCGCCTCCAAGGACACCGCCGAGTGCCACCTGATCCCCGCCGATGCCCCGGCCACGCTGCCGCGCTGCGTGCGCGCCCGCGAGCCGGGGGTGGAATACGCCGTCGACCATCGCCCGGGCGGCTTCTACGTGCTGCACAACCGCCAGGCGCCGCATTTCCGCCTGGATGTGGCCGACGAGGCCGACCCCGGGCAGTGGCGCCCCCTGCTCGCCCATCGCGACCACCATACCCTGGAGGGCGTCGATGCCTTCGACTGGGGGCTGGTAATCACCGAGCGTGACCACGACGCAGCCCAGGTTCATCTGCGCATTCTCGCCCTCGACGGCCTCGCCACACCCCGCGAGGATTACCGACTGGCGCTGCCCGACGCCCCCTGCAGCCTGGCGCTGGGCGACACCCCCGACTTCCACGCCCGGCGGCTGCGCGTCCGCGAGGAATCCTTCACGCTGCCGGTGCGTTGGGTCGAGCACGACCTCGACCACGGCACGCAGCGTCTGCTCAAGGCCCAGCCCGTGCACGGCGACCTGCAGCCCGAGCAGCTGGAGTGCCGCCGCCTGTGGGCCACCGGCCACGACGGCGAGCGCATCCCGGTATCGGTGGTAGCACGTGCCGACTGCTGGGCCGAGGGGCCGATGCCCACCCTGCTCTACGGCTACGGCGCCTACGGCGAGGTACTCGACCCGTGGTTCTCGATCGCCCGGCTGGAACTGCTCGCGCGGGGCGTGGCCTTCGCCGTGGCCCACGTGCGCGGCGGCGGGGATCGCGGCGAGCCCTGGTACCTGGCCGGCAAGCTCGAGCACAAGACCAACAGCTTCCGCGACTTCCTCGCCGCCCGCGAGGCCCTGGTGGAGCACGGGGTCGCCGACGCCGAGCGCATTGCCGCCTACGGCGCCAGCGCCGGCGGCCTGCTGGCCGGCGCCAGCCTCAATCTCGACCCCGGGGCCTTCTGCGCGGCGGTGCTCGACGTGCCCTTCGTCGACGTGCTGCGGACCATGGAAAACCCCGACCTGCCGCTGACCACGGCGGAGTACGGCGAATGGGGCAACCCGGAGGAGCCGGCGGCACGCCGGCGCATCAAGGCCTACTCGCCGCTCGACAACCTCTCGGACCAGGCCTATCCGGCCATCTTCCTGCAGGGCAGCTGGCACGATTCGCGGGTCCCCTACTGGGAACCCGCCAAGCTCTATGCCCGCCTGGGCGAAATGGCCGCCCGGCGCGACGCCGCCGAGCGACGCCCGTTACTGCTGCGCACCGACATGACCTCGGGCCACGGCGGTGCCTCGGGGCGCTTCAAGGCCTGGCACGACAATGCCCGCCAGGACGCCTTCCTGCTCTGGGCACTGGGGCTTGCCGAGACAGAGCGGGTGGAGGAATGAGCCAGGGGGAGCACTTGCCCCGCACGGCGTGCGGGGGCGACGTCGCCCCGGCTACTCGGGCCGGGGCGCCTCGTCCTCGGGAGACAGGATGGCGATGATGCGATCCTCCCATTCGGCTTCCGGCACCTCCGCCTCGGACACCGCATAACCGGTGACGCTGATGCCGGCTCGGCGCACGCTGTCCGGGTCGCCGGAGACCAGCGGGTGCCAGTCGGCCAGTCCGCGCCCCTCGTACAGGCGCCGGTAGGCACAGGATTCGGGCAGCCAGCGAAACGTGGCGATGCGTTCCAGGGTCAGCGGCACACAGCCGGGCACGCGCACGCTGCGGTTGGGATAGTCGCTGCAGTGACATTGCGAGATATCGAGCAGCTGGCAGGCCACGTCGAGCGTGGCGATATCGCCGCTCTCCTCGTCCTCGAGCTTGAGCAGACAGCAGCGCGCACAGCCGTCGCACAGTGCCTCCCACTCCTCGCGATCAAGGGCCTCGAGCGGATAGTGCTCCCAGAAGCGTTCGCGCATCAGTAGCGAGCCTCGGTCGGCGCCCGGTACAGATCGAGCAGGTACTCGTCCTTGGCCGGCGGCATCTGCAGGTAAAAGCCCTGCTCGGCGATGGCCTCGATCACCCGTTCGGCATCCGCCCGGGCCAGCTTGCGCTTGCCGTCGAGCAGCAGCGTCATCACCGGCTCCGGCGTGCCGAAGCGCTCGAGCAAGGTCTCCGGCACCGGCTCCAGCCCACGCCGCTTGTCGATGTAGAGATACATTTCCTCCCTGCGCGGGCTGCGCAGGATTTCACACAGGATTCGCTCCATGACACTCACTCTTCTACCGGCGTATCGATCGTTTTCAGTGCCTGCGCCAGGTCGGCGCCGAGCAGTGCTCCGCGCCAGCCACCCGGCAGCGGCAACGGCTCGCCGGCGAGATCGGCCGCCACCAACGCCTCCAGGTCCCGGCGCCGGGCCAGCACCTCCGGTGCGACGCCCAGCGTCTCGGCGGTCTGCGCGACGACGCGCTTGAGCGCCTTGAAGCGGCGCTTGAACGGGCCGCCGAGCGGTGACGGCAGGGCCGCCGGCAAGGCCGACGCCTCGAGCCGCGCCGCCTCCTTCACCAGAGCCAGCAGCGACTCGCCCTCACGCTTGACCAGGCTCGGCTTGACGCCCTCCACCGCGGCCAGCTCATAGCGGTTGGCCGGCATGGCTTCGGCGACGGCGAACAGGACCTTGTCGCTCGCCAGCCAGTTGCGCGGCAGGTCACGCCGCCGCGCCTCGGCCTCGCGCCAGGCGGTCAGGCGCTGATAGGCAGCGATCGCGCGGGGCGACAACCGCCACAGCTGACGATGCCGGCGATACCACTCGCCATCACTTGTCGCGCTGCGCCCCGACTGTGCGACCAGGGCCTGGCAGTCATCCGCCAGCCAGGCCAGCCGCTCGTGAGCGATCAGCACCTCACGCTGGGCAGCCCAGACCCGGGGCAAATAGATCACGTCCAGTGCCGCATAGCGGCGTTGTGCGTCGGACAGCGGACGCGCCAGCCAGTCGGAACGCGTCTCGTCCTTGGGCAGGGCGTCGCCGGTCCACTGCTCCACCAGACGCTGGTAGCCCATGGCCGGATCCTCGGACAGCAGCGACTGCGCCACCTGGGTATCGACCAACGGCTGCACGGCAACCCCGGCCCAGTGGTGGAGCACTTCCAGATCCTCGCTGCTGGCATGCATCAGCTTGACCGGCCCGGACTCCCCCAGCAGTTCCCGGGCGGTGGGCGTCGCCGCCACCGCCACGGGGTCGATCAGGTAAGCGACATCGCCTCGTGACAGCTGAATCAGCGCAGGGACGGGATGAAAGCTGGTCTCGCGGAAGAACTCGGTATCCACGGCCACGCAGGCGGCGTCCGCCAGCTGCGTGCAGACCGCGTCGAGCGCGTCGGGCGTATCTATCCAGTGATGGATCGGTTCCAGGGGCATGTAGGATCTCGGGTTGCAAACACGGGGGGCTCACTCGCCGTGGAACGGCAGTCGCCCGTTGAAGGCACGGCTCAGGGTGCCGCCGTCGACGTACTCCAGCTCACCGCCCATGGGCACGCCATAGGCCAGCCGCGACAGGGCCAGTCCTCGCTCGCGGATCTGCTCGGCGATGTAGTGCGCGGTCGCCTCGCCTTCCACCGTGGGGTTGGTAGCCAGGATGACTTCCGCAACGCCGCCCTCGTCGAGCCGCTGCTCGAGCTGATCGAGGCCGATATCCTCGGGTCCGATACCGTCGAGCGGCGAAAGATGGCCGTGCAGCACGTAATAGTGGCCGTGGTAGCCACCGGCGTCCTCGATGGCCAGCATGTCGGCCGGCGACTCCACCACGCACAGCAGCGAGGCATCGCGTCGCGTGCTGCGACACAGTTCGCAGACCGGCTCTTCGGTCAGTGTCCGGCAGCGCCGGCAGTAGCCGACCTGCTCCAGCGCCTCGCCGAGCACCGCCACCAGGCGGCGGCCGCCCTCGCGGTCACGCTCGAGCAGGTGCAGCGCCATGCGCTGGGCAGTGCGCGGCCCGACACCGGGCAGCACCCGCAGCGTCTCCAGCAGGCGATCGACCAGTGGCGAAAAGCTCATGACACTCCTTGGCTCGAAACGCATCGGCACGATACGACGGTAGTGAAACGCCCATGTCACAGGGCGTCGGAAGGCGCCGTCACCCCGCAGGCGACGGCCAAGAACAGCGGCTCAGAACGGCATCTTGAAGCCCGGCGGCAGGTTCAGCCCCTCGGTGGCCTCTTCCATCTTGGCGCGGGAGTTGCTCTCCACCTTGCGCACCGCATCATTGACCGCGGCGGCCAGCAGGTCCTCGAGCATCTCCTTGTCTTCCTCGAGCAGGCTGGGATCGATGTCCACCTTGCTGACATCGTGGCGACCGTTCATGGTCACGCGGATCATCCCGGCGCCAGCCTCGCCGTAGACTTCGGCGCGGGCGATCTCCTCCTGCACCTTCTGCATCTTTTCCTGCATTTCCTGGGCCTGCTTCATCAGATTGCCCATTCCGCCATTGAACATAGGTCACCTCGATCGTGATGGGTCGCCGGCCGAAGGCCGGCATGAAAGTCAGTCAGGCGCCGCCTGGGGCGACACACTCTGCTCGATCAGACGCGCGCCGAAGGCCTGCTCGAGTTCCTGGATATGCGGGTCGTCGCGCAGGGCTTCAACCGCCCGGGCATGGCGCTGTCGTGCCTCACGCTCGCTGCGCGCCTGGGGTGTCTCGACCTCAGCCGGAAGCTCGCCCGGCTCGATGACGACCCGGCGCTCGATGCCCGCCTCAGCCAGAGCCCGGCGAATCCGCTCGATATGCACGTCAGCCAGCAGCGTTGCATGCTGGGGGTGGAGCCGCAGCTGCAGGCATTCGCCATCGTCCGCTTCAACCACACAGTGCGCCGCCAGATTGCGGGTCAGCCCGGATAGCCCCAAGGTATCGAAGTCGGCCAGCCAGCGTGCATGGCTCAACCGCCCTTCTGTCTCCTCGGAAGGGCCCGACGGCCCGGGTGCGGTTTCAGACGCGCGGGGGGAAGCCTCAGGCGTCTCGACCACCGGCATTGCCGGTTCCGGTTCCGGTTCCGGTTCCGGTTCCGGTTCCGGTTCCGGTTCCGGTTCCGGTTCCGGTTCCGGTTCCGGTTC